>NZ_JAPSMC010000019.1 GCF_026847645.1 Anoxybacillus sp. J5B_2022 | reverse complement strand
AAAGTAAAAGAACAGTTAATCGAAAAAGTAGTACTTGCAAGTCGCGCCAATTTGCGTGGGATCAAAAAACGGGACTTTTCGCAAACAACAGCTAGTTATCGACCGGTTTCTTATAGTAGAATAGAAGTACAACCTTCAACAAAGCGGAAAAAAATTGTATGTATCGGTACATCGACAGGCGGTCCGCGGGCGTTGCAGCAAGTGTTAACGCACCTTCCAAAACAAATCGCGGCACCGATTGTCATCGTGCAACATATGCCAAAAGGATTTACAAAATCACTCGCACAGCGGCTCGATTCACTATGTGAGATTTCTGTTAAAGAAGTGGAGCATCAAGAAGAGTTAAAGCAAGGAACAGCGTACATTGCGCTAGGTGGGGCGCATTTTACCGTCGTTCCGTCAAGCCGGTCGCTCGTGGCCCATCTTGACTACTCTCCGCCACGAAACGGGCATCGTCCTTCTGTCGATGTGTTGTTCGAATCTGTCAGCGGATTACGTGATTATGAGAAAATCGCTGTCATTATGACAGGGATGGGGTCAGATGGAACAGCCGGATTGAAATTGTTAAAGCAGCAAGGCCATACAAAAGCAATTGCAGAATCAGAAGAAACGGCAGTAGTGTTTGGAATGCCGAAATCGGCGATCGCTACGAATTTAGTCGACGTTGTCGTGCCTTTGGAGCGAATTGCGGAAACGATTATGAAATATGCAGGCGGGCAAGGGGTGTAGAGTGATGGACATGAGTCAATATTTAGAGATTTTTATCGATGAAAGTAAAGAACATTTACAAACGATTAACGAGCAGCTTTTAGAATTGGAAAAAAGCCCGGATGACCTTTCGATTGTAAATGAAATTTTCCGCTCAGCCCATACATTAAAAGGAATGTCGGCGACGATGGGATTTGAAGACTTGGCGAATTTAACGCATCAAATGGAAAACGTGCTTGACGGCATTCGCAACCATAAAATTACCGTTACGCCTGAACTGTTGGACGTCGTGTTTCGTGCGGTCGATGATTTAGAAGCGATGGTGAACTCGATCGCTAGCGGTGGCGATGGCAAACGGGACGTTCGCGAAGTCGTTCAGCAACTGAAGCAAATTGAACAAGGCGATGTTCCAACGAGGAAAACGGAACCACCTTCTACGACGCCGACGCTTACGCAAACGTACGGGGAATTTGAATACAACGTATTGCAACATTCGAAAGAACAAGGGTTTCATACGTATGAAATTCACGTCAAATTGCGAGCGGATTGTTTGTTGAAAGCTGCGCGTGTGTTTATGGTTTTTGATGCATTAAATCAAGTGGGCGAAGTAATTAAAGCGAATCCGCCGGTGGAGTTATTAGAAGAAGAAAAATTTGATCAAGAATTCGTAGTGACTGTTGTTTCCAAACAATCAGCAGAGCAATTATATGCGCAAGTTAGCAAAGTGTCGGAAGTAGAAGAAGTAACAGTAACTGCGATCGATGTCGACAAGCTGCGGCCAAGCGAACTAACACCGCCTCAATTAGAGGTGTCCCAAACAGAAGCAGCGGTGACGGCTGCAAAAGAAGAACAAAAAGAAGAGAAAGCAGAAGGGCAAAAGGAAGAAAAAGAGCAACATAAAGCAGTGGCGAATAAAACGATTCGCGTCAACATTGAACGGCTTGACATTTTAATGAACTTGTTCGAAGAGCTCGTTATTGACCGTGGACGCTTAGAACAAATTTCGCGCGAATTGAATCATCCAGAACTGCATGAAACGGTCGAGCGGATGTCGCGTATCTCGAGCGACTTGCAAAACATTATTTTAAATATGCGGATGGTTCCGGTCGAAACTGTTTTTAACCGCTTTCCGCGCATGGTTCGTCAACTTGCCCGCGATTTAGGGAAGAAAATCAACCTCGAAATTATCGGAGCGGAAACGGAATTAGACCGTACAGTCATTGATGAAATTGGCGACCCTCTTGTTCATTTGCTGCGTAATGCGATTGACCACGGGATCGAAACACCGGAAGTGCGCCGTGCCAAAGGAAAACCGGAAGAAGGTACGGTCAAATTAAAAGCATACCATAGCGGCAATCATGTATTTATTGAAATCGAAGATGACGGCGCTGGCATTAACCGGGAAAAAGTGTTGCAAAAAGCAATCAATAAAGGGATTATCTCTAAACAAAATGCAGCGAATTTAACGGATAAACAAGTGTATGAATTGATTTTTGCATCCGGCTTTTCTACTGCCGATAAAATCTCGGACATTTCTGGACGAGGTGTCGGTCTTGACGTAGTAAAAAGCACGATTGAATCGCTCGGCGGATCGGTGACGATTGATTCTCACGAAGGGGTCGGTTCGATCTTCTCGATTCAATTGCCGCTAACATTGTCGATCATTTCTGTCATGTTAGTCGAAATTCAATATGAAAAATACGCGATTCCGCTTTCATCGATTATTGAAACAGCGATTATTAAAAAAGAGGATATTTTGCATGCCCATCATCAAAAAGTGATCGATTTCCGCGGCAAAGTCGTTCCGCTTTTATTTTTAAAAGATGTATTTGAAGTGCCGGTCGTAAAAGAAGAAGAAGACTTTTTCTCCGTCGTGATTGTCCGCAAGGGAGAAAAAATGGCCGGACTTGTCGTCGATTCATTTATTGGCCAGCAAGAAGTCGTGTTAAAATCGCTCGGAAACTATTTAACATCGGTTTTTGCCATCTCCGGTGCCACGATCTTAGGAGACGGTCAAGTGGCATTAATTATCGACTGCAACGCATTAATTAAATAGGGGGGAGAAGGATGGCGAATCAAGAAACAGAATTAAAAGTAATAGTCTTTCAATTGAAGGACGAAGAATATGCGATCCCAGTTCAACAAGTTCGTTCAATTGAAAAAGTGCAGCACATTACACGCGTTCCGCGGACGCCTAAGTTTGTTAAGGGAGTCATTAATTTGCGCGGAGTAGTGACGCCAATTATCGATTTGCGCGAGCGGTTCGGCATTGAAGCGTTGCCATTTAATGAGCAGACGCGCATCATCATTGTTGCGCTGGGCGAAATGGAAGTAGGGCTTATTGTCGATGCGGCGAACGATGTCCTCGATCTTCCTATAAAAAGCATTGAGCCGCCTCCTGAAGTGATCGAGGCAGTGGAAGCCGATTATATTAACGGTGTAGCGAAAGTCGGAAAACGGTTATTAATTTTGCTTAATTTAGAGAAAGTATTAGAGAAGGAAACAATCGCTTTAGTGTAAATATATAGAGAGGTCGTTTGATCAATGGCAAATATTCGTGATTTGAACGCGGATCATATCGATATTTTAAAAGAGATTGGCAATATCGGTGCTGGGAATGCAGCGACGGCACTTTCGCAGCTGTTAAATAAAAAAATTGAGATGAATGTGCCGAATGTACAAATCGTTTCCTTTGACGAGATGATGGATTTAGTGGGCGGTGCTGAGCAAGTGGTCGCCGCTGTATTTTTACGAATTGAGGGAGATGCCCCTGGGAGTATGTTTTTCGTGTTATCGCTGCCACAGGCGGAGCGGTTTATTAAACAAATGACCGGAGATCATCAATTTTCTTTCGTTTCTTTACAACCGTCTGAACTTGGAATATCCGCTTTGCAAGAATTAGGGAATATATTAGCAGGTTCTTATCTTTCCGCCCTTGCCGATTTTACTAAGTTAAAGCTTTACCCGTCTGTTCCAGCATTGACGGTCGATATGATTGGCGCAATTTTGCAATACGGGTTGCTTGAATTATCCCGTGTTGGGGATTATGCGATCGTCATTGATACAGCGGTGCACGAAGAGCAACAGCCGGAAGATAGCATAAATGGCCACTTCTTTTTACTGCCTGATCCAGACTCATTTGTCCCGATTTTTCGATCGTTAGGTGTCGAGTTGTCATGAATGAAATTGTTCATGTCGTAAAAGTCGGGATTGCAGATATGAACGTCGTTCAACCACCTCATCTTATTCGCACTTCTGGATTAGGTTCGTGTGTAGGAGTAGTCATTTTCGACCGACTGAAGGAAGTGGCAGGGTTAGCACATGTGATGTTGCCAGACTCCTCGCTGGCAAGATCGGAAAATATCAATATCGCCAAATATGCCGATACGGCGATCGAAGCGCTAGTGGAGCTCGTCATCAAGGCAGGAGGACGGAAAAATTGGCTAAAAGCGAAGTTGGCAGGTGGAGCGCAAATGTTTCAATTTCAATCAGCAAACACAGATATGATGCGAATCGGACCAAGGAATGTAGAAGCGGTGAAACGAGAATTGCAGCGGTTCTACATTCCCGTTGTCGCGGAAGATGTAGGGGGAAGTAGTGGACGGACGATTGAATTTAATCCGAAAACATGTATGTTATCCATTCGCACAGTCAATCAAGGAGTTAAAGAAATATAATGGCAGGTACGATCGTGATCAACATATTGTTAGGCATGTTTGGATTTATCATTGTGTTTCTTCTATCTTTTTCCACCAATAGCATGACAACAACGTTTGAGCGCAGCGCAATCACATTTGTCCTCTTTTTTTTAAGTGCTTATTTGTTTCGTTGGATGTTTGCGTATATTCGAAAAGATCCAGCGAAAATAACGGTAATGTCACAACCTGTAGACGAAAACGAACTGCAACAATTGATGAAAGGATTGACCGAAGAAGAAGCACAAAAAGTGGCAGCCTATATTCGTCATATGCTGCATAACGAAAACGATTCGTAAAAGCAGCGTCACCGACAGTTTTAGGATGAACGAGGAGGAGTGTTATGACAAACGTTTCAGCGCGCGAAGAGCAAAAACATTGGCAAAATTGGGTGAGCAATCGCGATCCGCAAGCGGCAGATGAACTTGTTCAAAAATATATACCGCTCGTTCATTACCAAGTGCAACGAATTTCTGTATCTCTCCCAAAAAACGTGAATAAACAGGAATTAGTGAGCTTTGGATTACTAGGGCTTTATGACGCGCTTGAAAAATTTGATCCTTCTCGCGATTTGAAATTTGACACGTACGCCTCGTTTCGCATTCGTGGTGCCATTCTAGACGGATTGCGGAAAGAAGATTGGCTTCCGCGCAGCTTAAGAGAAAAAACAAAAAAGATTGAAGCGACAATTGCTAAAATGGAGCAACAATATATGCGGGAAGTCACCGCGAAAGAAGTAGCCGATGCGTTAGGAATGGCGGAAGAAGAAGTGTATACGGTCATGAATGAAGGATTTTTTGCGAACATTTTATCGTTAGATGAATGGCCAAAAGACGAGGACGACGGTCCGTTAACGTTGCGCGATGAAAAAGCGATTTCTCCAGAAGAAACGGTGTTGCACGAAGAATTGCGCCAACAGCTTGTGGAAGTCATCCAGCAACTAAACGAAAAAGAACAACTGGTGATTAGCTTATTTTATAAAGAAGAATTGACATTGACAGAAATTGGGCAAGTGATGGGATTATCGACCTCAAGAATTTCGCAAATTCATTCGAAAGCGCTGTTTAAATTGCGTAAAATATTAGAAAAAGCGTTATAATCGCCACTAAGGCAAAAAGGAAGTGATCATATGAGTTTAAAATTAGTAGAACTACAAATCGCACTTCCAAGAACGTACGACATCGCGAAAATTCAAGAGCAACTTCATCACCACCCGGAGCAGCTACAAGCCCAACTAACAGCTGCCATGCAAAAGCAGGAAGAACGAAAGAACCGGCAAGTGACGAATAAACGAACCGCCTTCGATGCTCGCTGGCAAAACGAAAAGCATCATCAAGCGGAGCATCCATACAAAGGAACAAACATCGATTTAATGGGATAGAGGGATTCGATGACAGCATTTTTATTAACAATTAGCTTTGTTTTACACGCGCTTTCGCTGTTTATTATCATTTTATTGTATTTGCAGCTGACAAAAGTTAAAGAAGTAGAAAAGCGACAAGCACAAATGATCGAGGAAATGGAGCAAACCGTTTCGGCTTATTTCATCGAATGGAAAGAAGAGAACGAACGGTTTCTGCAAGCGTTGGCGCAAAAATTAAACCGTCGCGTCGATGAGAAAGCGAAGCAAGTGCCGAACGTTCAAGTGAACGAAGCTAAGCGAAGCGCCGATGCAGCCGTTAAGACCGAGCCGCTCCCTAATCAAACCGAGAATGTGTGGTCACCGTTAGAGCATGCGGAAAAAATGAAAGACACACTCGAAATTCGCGCCATTCAACCGAAACAAGCGCCCGCGTCTTCCGCTTCTTCGCTTGCAGAGCAGGCAATGCAGCTGCAACAAGAAGGAAAAACGATTGAAGAAATTGCGAAATTGTTAAAAAAGGGGAAAACAGAAATTGAGCTGCTCTTGAAATTTCGGCAAATGTAGTGAAATACAGCTTGATTGTCATTTCTAGTTGTGATATATTTTTACATGGTGTGAATACACACGCTTACGGATTTAAGCAATGGTGCTGCCACGGCAGTCTTGCTTAAAGATGAAATAAGCGGAGGAACGAAAACCAAACTATAGGAGGAAGAATCGAATGTCAGTTATTTCAATGAAACAATTGCTTGAAGCAGGTGTTCATTTCGGACATCAAACTCGCCGTTGGAACCCGAAAATGAAAAAATACATTTTCACAGAGCGCAACGGCATTTATATTATCGACCTACAAAAAACGGTTAAAAAAGTAGAAGAAGCGTACAACTTCGTAAGAGACTTAGCAGCAAACGGCGGAAAAATTCTTTTCGTTGGTACGAAAAAACAAGCGCAGGATTCTGTGAAAGAAGAAGCAGAACGTTCTGGTATGTTCTACGTGAACCAACGCTGGTTAGGTGGAACATTGACAAACTTTGAAACGATCCAAAAACGGATTAAACGTCTAAAAGAAATCGAAAAAATGGCAGAAGATGGAACGTTTGATGTATTGCCGAAAAAAGAAGTAATCCGCTTGAAAAAAGAATTAGAGCGCTTAGAGAAGTTTTTAGGCGGTATTAAAGAAATGAAACAATTGCCGGATGCATTGTTTGTTATCGATCCTCGTAAAGAGCGTATTGCGGTAGCAGAAGCTCGCAAATTGAACATTCCGATCGTTGGTATCGTTGACACAAACTGCGATCCGGATGAAATTGATTACGTCATCCCAGCAAACGACGATGCGATCCGCGCAGTTAAACTTCTTACAGCGAAAATTGCTGATGCAATTTTAGAAGCAAAACAAGGCGAAGAAGCGGTTGTTGCAGCGGAATAAGCGTGCACCTGAAGAAATGGCGGAAAGGTGATAAGAGGGGAAAGCCTTTTATCACCTTTTTTTGAGACAGAAAATAGCGCAAATGGGCTATACTAAGTGAAGAGCAAACAAAATTTGCGCTGCGAATTTTGTTCATATACATACGCATACATTAAAGGAGGACTCGATTTATGGCAATTACAGCTCAAATGGTAAAAGAGTTACGTGAAAAAACGGGCGCAGGCATGATGGATTGCAAAAAAGCGCTCACGGAAACAAACGGCGACATGGAAAAAGCAATCGATTGGCTTCGCGAGAAAGGGATTGCGAAAGCAGCGAAAAAAGCGGATCGTATTGCTGCGGAAGGTACAACATTCATCGAAGTAGAAGGAAACACAGCGGTTATCGTGGAAGTAAACTCAGAAACAGACTTCGTGGCAAAAAACGAAGGCTTCAAAACGCTTGTAAAAGAACTTGCTGCGCATTTATTGAAAAACAAGCCAGCAACATTAGAAGAAGCGTTACAACAAAAAATGGATAACGGCGCAACAGTAGAAGAGCATATTAATGCGGCTATTGCGAAAATTGGCGAGAAGTTAACGTTACGCCGTTTTGAAATTGTGGAAAAAGGCGACAACGCAGCGTTCGGTGCTTACTTGCACATGGGTGGCCGCATCGGCGTATTGACATTGTTAGAAGGCACAACGGATGAAAACATCGCTAAAGACGTTGCAATGCATATTGCGGCACTTAGCCCGAAATACGTATCACGTGACCAAGTTTCGCAAGCAGAGCTTGACCGTGAGCGCGAAGTATTAAAACAACAAGCACTTAACGAAGGAAAACCGGCAAACATCGTCGAAAAAATGGTCGAAGGCCGCTTAAACAAATTTTATGAAGACATTTGCTTGTTAGAGCAAGCGTTCGTGAAAAATCCAGATATGAAAGTTCGTCAATTTGTTGAAGCAAATGGTGCGACTGTAAAAAGCTTCGTTCGTTACGAAGTAGGCGAAGGAATTGAAAAACGTCAAGATAACTTCGCTGAAGAAGTAATGAACCAAGTAAGAAAGTAATGACCGGAGCAAATAGGGAACACAACCGTGTTCCCTATTTTTAAAGATTAGCTACACGGAGGAATAGCATGAGTAATCCAAAATATAAGCGTGTTGTGCTTAAACTAAGCGGTGAAGCGTTAGCTGGCGATCAAGGATTCGGCATTAATCCAGCCATTATTCAGTCAATTGCGAAACAAGTGAAAGAAGTAGCCGAATTAGGAGTAGAAGTCGCTGTCGTTGTCGGTGGCGGCAACATTTGGCGCGGAAAAACGGGAAGCGAAATGGGCATGGATCGCGCAACGGCAGACTATATGGGGATGCTCGCCACCGTGATGAATTCGCTCGCTTTACAAGACAGCTTAGAGCATCTTGGTGTCGAAACGCGCGTACAAACGTCGATTGAAATGCGTCAAGTCGCAGAGCCGTACATCAGAAGAAAAGCGATTCGCCACCTTGAGAAAAAACGCGTCGTCATTTTTGCGGCTGGAACAGGGAACCCGTATTTCTCAACAGATACGACCGCTGCGTTGCGCGCTGCGGAAATTGAAGCAGATGTCATTTTAATGGCGAAAAATAATGTCGATGGCGTTTATAGCGCAGATCCGAAGGTCGACCAAAATGCTGTCAAATACGATGAACTATCGTATCTTGATGTCATTAAACAAGGACTCGGAGTCATGGATTCGACCGCCTCTTCTTTATGCATGGATAACGACATTCCGTTGATCGTCTTTTCGATTATGGAAGAAGGCAATATTAAACGTGCCGTTCTTGGCGAAAATATCGGAACAATTGTAAGGGGGAAATAATGATGGCAAAACAAGTACTCGCAGCAGCAAAAGAAAAAATGGATAAAGCGATTCAAGCGTTTAGCCGTGAATTAGCAAGCGTTCGCGCGGGCAGAGCCAACCCGGGCTTACTTGAAAAAATCACCGTTGACTACTACGGAATGGCGACACCGATTAACCAGCTAGCGGGCATTCATGTACCGGAAGCGCGCCTACTCGTCATCCAGCCGTACGATAAATCGATTTTAAAAGACATTGAAAAAGCGATTTTAGCTTCCGATTTAGGTTTAACTCCATCGAATGATGGCTCAGTGATCCGTATTACGATTCCGCCGTTAACGGAAGAGCGCCGCCGCGAACTTGTGAAAGTGGTGAAAAAATATTCCGAAGAAGCAAAAGTAGCTGTTCGTAACATCCGTCGTGATGCGAACGATGAATTGAAAAAATTAGAGAAAAATGGCGAAATTACGGAAGATGAATTGCGTGGGTATACAGATGACGTACAAAAAATAACAGACGATCATATCGCTAAAATTGACGCAATTACAAAAGAGAAAGAAAAAGAAATTATGGAAGTTTAATCACCTCATTACACAAAACCCTCTATGTGCCGAGAGGGTTTTTTTGCTATAATGAAAAAGCAACATGAGGTGTATGTTTGACGAAACGGTGGCTTCTTGATTACACTAGCCTCATAAGTGGATGGAAACAATCGAAAAAACGGAGGACTAGGATGTTTAACAAATTTCGGAAAGGTCATAAACCACTTTCTACAGAATATACGAAAGAAGAAGTGTTGCAGCATCCGATTCCAGAACATGTAGCGATTATTATGGACGGAAACGGGCGCTGGGCGAAAAAACGGTCGTTGCCGCGCATTGCCGGTCATTATGAAGGAATGCAAGTCGTTCGGAAAATTACGCGGTTTGCCAATGAACTAGGCATTAAAGTGTTAACGCTCTATGCGTTTTCCACAGAAAATTGGAAGCGTCCGAAGCAGGAAGTCGATTACTTAATGAAGCTTCCAGAACAATTTTTGACGACCTTTTTGCCTGAGCTAATCGAAGAAAACGTCAATGTCCGCGTCATCGGAAATCGCGATCAGCTCCCAGAGCATACGCGTCGGGCAGTGGAAAAAGCGATGGAAGAAACGAAACATAATACAGGGCTTATTTTAAATTTTGCGCTCAATTACGGCAGCCGCCGAGAGCTTACCTATGCGATGCAAGAAATTGCGAAACAAGTGGCGCAAGGTCATTTATCGCCAGAGCAAATTAATGAAGATGTGATCGCTTCGTATTTAATGACAAAAGATTTAAAAGATCCCGATTTATTGATTCGTACAAGCGGTGAAATCCGCCTTAGCAATTTTATGCTTTGGCAACTAGCGTATACGGAATTTTGGTTTACCGATGTGCTTTGGCCAGATTTCACCGAACAACATTTATTACAGGCGATCGTTGAATTTCAGCAGCGCGGTCGCCGGTTTGGAGGAGTTTAAACAAGATGAAGCAACGAATCGTTACAGGAGTGCTTGCCGCTGCGCTTTTTTTGCCGGTTGTTATTTTTGGCGGAATCCCATTTATTCTCGTGACATATGTATTAGCAACGATCGGCTTGTTTGAGTTGTTGCGGATGAAGCAAATGCAGATAGTTTCTCCAGAAGGAATCATGAGCACCTTGTTAGTATGGGGGCTGCTCGCTCGCGAGTCATGGCTTCGCGAGATGCAGCTAACGAAACTAGAAGTGCTTTTGCTCCTCGTTCTTTTATTGCTTGTGTATACAGTGACGACGAAAAATCGATTTACGTTCGACAATGCAGCGTTCGCCATTTTGTCTGCTGTCTATGTCGGTTTTGGGTTCCATTATTTCATGGAAACGCGCTTATCCGGTCTTCACCTCATGTTTTATGCGTTGTTTATCATTTGGGCGACAGATACAGGCGCTTATTTTACAGGACGGGCGTTTGGAAGACGGAAGCTATGGCCTGAGATTAGCCCAAATAAAACGGTCGAAGGCTCGATGGGAGGGACGGTTTGCGCGCTTATTGTCGCCAGCGTTTACCAACTATTTACCCATTCTTTCGCGAGTGTTCCGCTTTTATTCGTGATGACGCTCGTGCTTTCTGCTGTTGGGCAGATGGGCGATTTAGTCGAATCAGCGTTTAAGCGGCATTATGGCGTAAAAGATTCAGGCAACATTTTGCCAGGGCATGGTGGCATTTTAGATCGGTTTGATAGCTTATTATTTATGTTGCCGGTTTTGCATCTTTTCTTAAAAATGATGTAGTGGGAGTGAAAACGTTGAAGTATATTAGTTTATTAGGTGCGAGCGGCTCGATCGGCCAGCAAACGTTGGACGTCATTCGCACGCACCGGGAGGAATTTCGCCTTGTGGCGCTATCGGTCGGAAAAAATATTGCTGCTGCCAAAATGGCGATCGAACAATTTCAGCCGGAACTCGTGGCGGTTGCTGACCTACAAGCGTTTATCGCTCTTCGTGACGAATACAACGGGAAAGTGAACATTGTCGCCGGTGAAGAAGGATTGATCGAAGTGGCCACCCATCCGAAAGCGACCGTTGTCGTGAATGCGGTCGTCGGCAGCATTGGGCTTGTGCCGACATTAAAAGCCATTGAAGCGGGAAAAACGATTGCGTTGGCGAATAAAGAAACGCTTGTCACCGCCGGACATATTGTGACAGAAGCAGCGAAAAAGCATCGTGTTGCCTTGCTTCCGGTAGATAGCGAGCATTCGGCCATCTTTCAATGCTTGCAAGGGGAGCAACCGAAAAATATCGAGAAAATTATTTTAACAGCTTCGGGCGGAAGCTTCCGGGATCGTACTCGCGAGCAGTTGCGCCATGTGACGGTAGAAGAAGCGCTCCGCCATCCGAATTGGGCGATGGGGGCAAAAATTACGATCGACTCGGCAACGATGATGAATAAAGGGCTTGAAGTGATTGAAGCGCATTGGCTCTTTCATTTACCATACGAACAAATTGATGTATTGTTACATAGAGAAAGCATCGTTCATTCGCTCGTCCAATTTCATGACAGCAGCATCATCGCCCAGCTCGGAACGCCGGATATGCGCGTCCCGATCCAATATGCGCTCACCTATCCGGATCGTTTGGAATTAATGGGTGCGAAAAAATTGAATTTGGCAGAAATTGGAACTCTTCATTTCCAAGCAGTTGATTTTGATCGTTATCGTTGTTTACAATTTGCATATGAGGCAGGAAAAACGGGCGGGTCGCTACCGACCGTGTTGAACGCTGCGAACGAGGAGGCGGTTGCTGCGTTTTTAAGCGGACGCATTTCATTTTTAGCGATCGAAGAATTGATTGAACGGGCGTTAGAATGGCATGCGGTGATCAAGCAGCCGACGCTTGAAGACATTCGCGAAGTCGATCAAGAAACACGCCGTTATATCCAGTCACTATTAACATAAAGGGTGGTTGAAAATTTGAATACGTTAAATACGGTTATTGCTTTTGTTGCCATTTTTGGGGCGCTCGTGTTTTTTCATGAGCTTGGGCATTTAATTTTTGCGAAACGGGCCGGCATTTTATGCCGCGAATTTGCGATTGGCTTCGGTCCGAAAGTGTTTTCGTTCAAATGGAATGAAACCGTCTATACGATTCGTCTTCTTCCGTTAGGCGGCTTTGTGCGCATGGCCGGAGAAGATCCGGAAATGATCGAAGTGAAGCCAGGACAAATGGTCGGGCTAGAATTGGATCGTGACGGCAAAGTCAAAAAAATTATTATAAATCATAAAGACGAATATCCGGATGCGAAAATCATCGAAGTCGAGCAAGCGGACTTAGAACACGGCATGTATATTACCGGCTATGAAGACGAGAACGGAGAGCGGTTAGTCCGCTTCTCGATCAGCGAACCAGCCTTTTTTGTCATGGATCACCAAGAAATTCAAATTGCTCCGTACCATCGTCAATTTGTGTCAAAAACACTCGGACAAAGGGCGATGGCGATTTTTGCAGGGCCGTTGGCCAACTTTGTATTGGCGTTCGTTGTGTTCGTGTTGATCGGTTTGTTGCAAGGATATCCGGTCGATAAACCGATCATCGGGGAATTAACGAAAGAAGGAGCGGCACGCGAAGCGGGCTTGCAGCAAGGGGACGTCGTGCTGTCAATCGACAATGAACAGGTGACGACATGGACGAAAGTTGTGGAGATTATTCGCGCGCATCCGGAAGAAAAACTGATGTTTAAAATTCAGCGAGACGGGCAAGTGCTTGATGTCCCGGTGACGCCGGAAGCGAAGCAAATCCAAGGCGAAACGATCGGCTTGATCGGCGTCTATGGGCCGATGGAAAAATCCGTTCTCGGTTCTTTTAAGCAAGGCGCTTTAGAGACGTATTATTGGACAAAGCAAATTGTCGTAGGTCTCGGTCATTTAATTACCGGTCAGTTCTCGCTTGATATGTTGTCTGGTCCGGTTGGAATTGCGGTATCCACCAACAAAGTGGCACAGTCAGGCATTTACTATGTAATGAAATGGGGCGCGATTTTGAGCATTAACCTTGGCATTGTGAACTTGCTGCCGCTTCCTGCATTAGACGGTGGACGTTTGATGTTTTTTGCGATTGAAGCGTTGCGCGGCAAGCCGATTGACCGGCAAAAAGAAGGGATGGTCCATTTTATTGGCTTTGCGTTGTTAATGTTGTTGATGCTAGTCGTTACATGGAACGACATTCAAAAATTTTTCTTGTAAGAGGTGCAATAAAATGAAACAAAGTCAGTCGTTTATTCCAACGTTACGCGAAGTACCAGCAGACGCGGAAGTGAAAAGTCACCAGCTGCTGCTACGAGCTGGATTTATTCGGCAAAGTGCGAGCGGCGTCTATACCTTTTTGCCGCTCGGCCAACGCGTGCTCCAAAAAATCGAAACGATTATTCGCGAAGAAATGAACCGGGCTGGCGCGATCGAGCTGCTAATGCCAGCGCTTCAGCAAGCGGAGCTTTGGCAAGAGTCAGGGCGCTGGTATTCATACGGACCGGAACTTATGCGTTTAAAAGATCGTCATGAGCGCGATTTTGCTCTTGGTCCGACGCATGAAGAGGTGATTACAGCGTTAGTGCGCGATGAAGTGCGAACGTATAAAAAGTTGCCGCTAACGTTATACCAAATTCAAACGAAGTTTCGCGATGAAAAACGCCCGCGCTTCGGCTTGTTGCGCGGCCGTGAATTTATTATGAAAGATGCGTATTCGTTCCATACGTCGAAAGAAAGTTTAGACGAAGTGTATAACAAAATGTACGAGGCGTACTCCAATATTTTCCGCCGGTGTGGCTTAAATTTCCGTGCTGTCATTGCCGACTCGGGAGCGATCGGCGGAAAAGATACACATGAATTTATGGTGTTGTCTGAGATCGGGGAAGATACGATCGCTTATTCGGATGCGTCTGATTATGCAGCAAATATCGAAATGGCTCCTGTTGTGACGACATATGAAAAAAGCGATGAACCGCTTCGCCCATTAGAAAAGGTGCATACGCCGGAGCAAAAAACGATCGAAGAAGTGTCATCGTTTTTACAAGTGACACCGGAAAAATGCATCAAATCGTTGCTGTTTAAAGTAGACGATCGTTATGTGTTAGTGCTCGTTCGCGGGGATCATGAGGTGAATGATGTAAAAGTGAAAAATGTATTTGAAGCATCGGTTGTGGAACTTGCTTCGCCAGAAGAAACGAAAGAAGTGATGAATTGCTCAGTTGGCTCTCTCGGTCCAATCGGGGTGAGAGATTCCGTAACGGTCATTGCTGATTATGCGGTTCAAGCGATTGTCAACGGCGTATGCGGCGCTAATGAAGAAGGATATCATTACACAGGGGTAAACGCTGACCGCGACTTCACCGTTTCACAATATGCGGACTTGCGCTTTATCCAAGAAGGCGATCCGTCGCCGGATGGAAAAGGAACGATTCGTTTTGCGCGCGGCATTGAAGTCGGACACGTCTTTAAATTAGGCACTCGTTACAGCGAGGCGATGAATGCGACCTATCTTGATGAAAACGGCCGCATGCAAACGATGATTATGGGCTGCTACGGCATTGGTGTTTCCCGCTTGCTTGCTGCGATCGCAGAGCAGTTTGGCGATGAGAACGGTCTTGTTTGGCCGGTGTCGGTTGCTCCGTTCCATGTTCATCTCATTTCGATCAATTCGAAAAACGATGAACAGCGCGAGCTTGCGAATGAATGGTACGAAAAATTAGGACAAGCAGGATTGGAAGTTCTTTATGACGACCGTCCGGAGCGTCCGGGCGTGAAGTTTGCCGACAGTGATTTAATCGGAATTCCTGTCCGTGTGACCGTCGGAAAACGTGCCGGTGAAGGAGTTGTTGAATTGAGGGTGCGGCAAACAGGGGAATCGATGGAAGTTCATGTTAACGAATTAGTCGAAACTGTAAAACGTCTATTACAATCGTAATCAACGCATCAGGGGCTGATTCCTTCTTAGGGGCAGCCCTTCTGCTTATTCATTTTATAGAGAGGGGAAAAGATCGACGTCATGTTAACTAGTGAGCAAAAAGAACGTTTTCAAGTGTTGTTGCAGCAACTCGAATTGACGTCTGATGAGATCGTTCCGTATTTTTCAGAAGCAGGCATCCAAAAGCTTGTGATTGAAAAGGAACAACGGTGTTGGCATTTTTACTTTTTATTGCCGAACATTTTGCCATATAACGTATACCAGCTCTTTACTCAAAAGCTGGTTCAAGCGTTTCAGCATATCGCCCATGTTAAACATACGATTCAGACGATGAATCCAGCTTTCACACCGGCAGATGTCCATGATTATTGGTCGCTTTGTTTGCATGAGCTGCAAGGGATTTCTTCTCCGCTCCTTACACTGCTTCACGAACAGCTTCCGCTTGTAAAAGGACATAAGTTGTATATCACGGCGCGCAACGATACAGAGGCGATCGCTTTGAAACGACGGTTTGCGACCAAAATTGCTGAAGTGTACCAATCATTCGGGTTTCCGATGTTACAGTTAGAAACGGAAGTGCAGCAATCTGAGCAAGCGTACGAACAATTTTTAGCGCAAAAGCAGCAAGAAGATGAAGCGCGCGCTTTAGCTGCGCTAGCAGAAATGACAGCGAGAAAAGAACCGGCAGCAGAGGCGGCGCCGGAACCATCAGGACCGCTTGTGATTGGTTACCCGATTCGCGAAGGGGAAGAAGTACGGACGCTTGATAGCATCGTCGAAGAAGAAAAACGGGTAGTCGTCCAAGGGTATATTTTTGAGGCGGAGGTAAAAGAGCTCAAAAGCGGCCGTTCGTTGTTAACATTTAAAATGACCGACTATACCAATTCCATTTTAGTTAAAATGTTCTCCCGCGATAAAGAAGATGCGGCGCTGATGGAAAAGGTTAGAAAAGGCATGTGGGTGAAAGTAAGAGGAAGCGTGCAAAATGATACGTTCGTACGCGACCTTGTACTATTAGCGAACGATGTGAATGAAATCAAGCCGAACGAGCGGGAAGATACGGCGAGCGAAAAACGGGTCGAACTTCATCTGCACACGCCGATGAGCCAAATGGATGCAGTTACATCGGTGACGAGGCTGATCGAACAAGCGAAAAAATGGGGACATCCTGCGATTGCGGTAACGGACCATGCTGTCGTCCAATCGTTTCCAGAGGCGTACAGCGCGGCGAAAAAATACGGCATGAAAGTATTGTACGGCGTCGAAGCGAACATCGTCGATGACGGTGTACCGATCGCTTACAATGAAGCGCATCGTTTGTTAGCGGAAGATACGTTTGTCGTGTTTGACGTAGAGACGACCGGTTTGTCGGCTGTTTATAATACGATCATTGAACTTGCCGCAGTGAAAGTAAAAGACGGGGAAATAATTGACCGGTTTACGTCGTTTGCGAATCCGCATCATCCGCTATCGATTACGACGATCGAATTAACTGGGATTACTGATGAGATGGTGAAGGATGCTCCGGATGTGGAAGAAGTGTTGCGTAAGTTTCACGAATGGATCGGCGACAGCGTCCTCGTTGCCCACAACGCCGGGTTTGACATCGGTTTTTTAAACGCTGGGTTGAAAAAAATCGGCATTCCGCGGGTAACGAATCCGGTGATCGACACGCTTGAGTTAGCAAGATTTTTATATCCAGAATTAAAAAATCATCGCTTAAATACGCTTTGTAAAAAGTTTGACATTGAACTAACGCAACATCACCGGGCGATTTATGATGCAGAGGCGACCGGGCATTTGCTCATGCGGATGCTGAAAGATGCGCAAGAAAAAGGAATGTTGTATCACGACGAATTGAATGAACGTTCCCGTCAAGAAACGGCTTACCAGCGTTCGCGTCCGTTCCATGTGACGTTGCTTGCGCAAAACGAAGTTGGGTTAAAAAATTTGTTTAAACTTGTTTCATTAGCGCACGTTCAATATTTTTACCGCGTGCCGCGCATTCCGCGTTCCGTTTTACAGCAACACCGTGAAGGAATTTTAGTCGGTTCCGGCTGCGATAAAGGCGAAGTATTTGACAATATGATTCAAAAAGCGCCGGAAGAAATGGAAGAGATCGCCAAGTTTTACGACTTTCTTGAAGTGCATCCGCCGGCCGTGTACAAGCCGTTAATTGAGATGGATTATGTAAAAGATGAAGCGATGCTGAAAGAGGTTATTCGCAATATCGTATTGTTAGGGGAGAAGTTAAATATTCCTGTCGTGGCGACTGGAAACGTCCATTATTTGAATCCGGAAGATAAAATTTACCGAAAAATACTTATTCATTCGCAATCGGGTGCTAATCCGCTCAATCGCCATGAACTGCCGGATGTGTATTTTCGCACGACGAATGAAATGCTTGAGGCGTTTTCGTTTCTTGGGGAAGAGAAGGCAAAAGAGATTGTTATAACGAATACGCAAAAAATTGCTGATTCGATTGAAGATGTGAAGCCGATTAAAGATGAGTTATACACGCCGCGCATTGAAGGAGCAGACGAAGAGATTCGCGAAATGAGTTACCGGCGTGCGAAAGAAATATACGGCGATCCGCTGCCGGAGATTGTCGAGAAGCGTTTGGAAAAAGAGTTAAAAAGCATTATCGGCCATGGTTTTGCTGTTATTTATTTAATTTCCCACAAACTCGTTAAAAAATCGCTCGACGACGGCTATCTTGTCGGTTCGCGTGGATCGGTCGGTTCATCGTTTGTCGCAACGATGACGGAGATTACGGAAGTCAATCCGCTTCCACCGCATTACGTGTGCCCGAACTGCAAACACTCCGAATTTTTCAATGACGGTTCGGTCGGTTCAGGTTTTGACTTGCCGGACAAAGATTGTCCGAAGTGCGGAACGAAGTATAAAAAAGACGGGCACGACATTCCGTTTGAAACGTTCCTCGGCTTTAAAGGAGATAAAGTGCCAGATATTGACTTGAATTTCTCCGGCGAATATCAGCCACGCGCCCATAACTATACGAAAGTGTTGTTCGGGGAAGACAATGTGTATCGGGCGGGAACGATCGGCACAGTGGCCGATAAAACGGCGTACGGATTTGTCAAAGGGTATGCAAGCGACCACAATTTAGAACTTCGCGGGGCGGAAATTGACCGGCTTGCGGCGGGATGCACCGGTGTGAAACGGACGACCGGACAACATCCAGGCGGCATTATCGTCGTTCCGGATTACATGGACATTTATGATTTTACGCCGATTCAATATCCGGCTGATGCGACGAACGCGGAATGGCGGACGACGCATTTTGATTTCCATTCCATCCATGATAATTTATTAAAGCTCGATATTCTCGGCCACGACGATCCGACGGTCATTCGCATGCTACAAGATTTAAGCGGTATCGATCCGAAAACGATTCCGACGGATGATCCGGAAGTAATGAAAATTTTCAGTGGGACGGAATCGCTCGGCGTCACTCCGGAACAAATTATGTGCAACGTCGGGACGCTTGGCATTCCAGAGTTCGGTACGCGCTTTGTCCGTCAAATGTTAGAAGATACAAAACCAAAAACGTTTTCTGAACTCGTACAAATATCGGGACTTTCGCACGGAACGGACGTATGGCTTGGCAATGCACAAGAGTTGATTCAAAACGGAATTTGCACGCTGTCGGAAGTAATCGGGTGCCGCGACGATATTATGGTGTATTTAATTTACCGCGGCCTTGAACCGTCGTTAGCGTTTAAAATTATGGAATCCGTCCGCAAAGGAAAAGGACTAACGCCAGAATTTGAAGAAGAAATGCGCAAACACGACGTACCAGAATGGTACATCGAATCATGCAAAAAAATTAAGTATATGTTCCCTAAGGCGCACGCCGCTGCGTACGTTTTAATGGCGGTGCGCATTGCGTATTTCAAAGTCCATCATCCATTGCTATATTATGCATCATATTTTACAGTGCGCGCGGAAGATTTCGATTTAGATGCGATGGTGAAAGGATCGGCAGCGATTCGCAAACGCATCGAAGAAATTAACGCTAAAGGGTTGGATGCATCAGCTAAAGAGAAAAACTTGCTGACTGTATTAGAAATTGCGCTTGAGATGTGCGAACGGGGATTCTCATTTAAAAATATCGATCTGTATCGCTCGCAAGCGACGGAATTTGTCATCGATGGCAATTCGCTCATCCCGCCGTTTAATGCGATTCCGGGACTCGGGGAGAACGTGGCGTTGAGCATCGTTCGCGCCCGCGAAGAAGGCGAATTTTTATCAAAAGAAGACTTGCAGCAGCGCGGAAAAGTTTCAAAAACGATTTTAGAGTACTTGGAAAGCCGTGGCTGTCTTGATTCCTTGCCGGATCACAACCAACTTTCTTTGTTCTAGGACGTGCGACCAGTTGAAAAATATTTTCCAATATGTTATAGTTTTAGGGGAAATGGTGAAGATAATCGGTAAGAGAAGAGTGGGGAAACCCACTCTTTCGCATTGATTGGATATGTTTCCCGCGATTGAGCAGGTGATTTTCCAAAGCGATTTTCTCGAAGTGTAGGAGGGGGAAAATGAGCAAAAAGGTAACAGAAGTCGTAGAAGAACTAGTTACACCGATCCTTGACGACATGAACCTTGAATTAGTCGATATTGAATATGTAAAAGAAGGTAAAAATTGGTTTTTGCGTGTATTCATTGACTCGGAAGAAGGCATCGATATTGAGCAATGCGGTGTTGTCAGCGAAAAATTAAGTGAAAAATTAGACGCTGTTGACCCGATTCCATATAACTATTTTTTAGAAGTATCTTCGCCGGGAGCGGAACGGCCGCTAAAGAAAGCTGCGGATTTCGAACGGGCCGTCGGAAAAAATGTATACATTAAAACATATGAACCAATTGAAGGAGAAAAAGAGTTCGAAGGCGAATTGACGGACTTTGACGGCCAAACGGTAACCGTTACGGTAAAACAAAAAACGCGCAAAAAGTCGATTCACATTCCATACGAAAAAATTGCAAGCGCAAGGCTTGCCGTGATCTTTTTTTAATGGGTAAACGCTTGAAAAGGGGGATTTTCGTTTCATGAATACGCAATTATTAGATGCGTTAGCTGCGCTTGTGAAAGAAAAAGGCATTAGCCAAGATGTGCTCGTCGAAGCGATCGAAGCGGCCATTATTTCAGCTTATAAACGCAATTTCGGTCAAGCGCAAAATGTGCGCGTCGATTTCAACATCGAAACAGGCTCGATTCGGGTATTTGCACGAAAGGAAGTCGTCGAAGAAGTATACGACTCCCGCTTAGAAATTTCGCTCGATGAAGCACGTCTCATCAATCCGAACTATCAAGTAGGCGATGTCGTTGAGCTGGAAGTGACACCAAAAGATTTCGGCCGTATTGCCGCACAAACAGCGAAACAAGTCGTCACGCAACGGGTACGCGAAGCAGAACGGGGAGTCATTTACGCGGAATTTATGGACCGTGAAGAAGACATTATGACAGGAATTGTCCAACGTGTTGACCCACGCTATGCGTATGTCAGCCTCGGCAAAGTAGAAGCATTGCTTCCAGTCAGTGAACAAATGCCAAATGAAACATACAAACCGCACGACCGCCTGAAAGTGTATATTACAAAAGTAGAAAAAACGACAAAAGGTCCGCAAATTTTTGTTTCTCGTACGCACCCTGGCCTACTAAAGCGCCTTTTTGAACTAGAAGTACCAGAAATTTATGACGGAACAGTGGAAATTAAATCGATTGCTCGCGAAGCCGGAGACCGGTCGAAAATTTCTGTCCACTCTGACAATCCAGAAGTCGACCCTGTCGGTGCTTGTGTCGGGCCAAAAGGGCAGCGCGTTCAAGCGGTCGTTGATGAGTTAAAAGGCGAAAAAATCGACATCGTCCGTTGGTCCGATGATCCAGTGGAATTTGTCGCAAACGCTTTAAGTCCAGCGAAAGTGCTGCGAGTCATCGTCAACGAAGCAGAGCGGGCGACAACGGTTATCGTCCCAGATTATCAGCTATCTTTGGCGATCGGAAAACGCGGACAAAACGCCCGGCTGGCGGCGAAATTAACGAACTGGAAAATCGACATCAAAAGCGAGTCGGAAGCAAAACAGTTGGGAATTGCCTACGAGCCGACCAGTTTATTTGATTCTTTAGATACATTGATGAATAATGAAGATGGAAACAGCCTGACATTCGATTTACCGGAAGAAGAAATCGAGTGAGGGGTGAACGGGATGAAGAAAATTCCAATGCGGAAATGTGTCGTAACGGGCGAAATGAAGCCGAAAAAAGAAATGATTCGCATCGTTCGCTCGAAAGAAGGAGAAGTTTCGATTGACCCGACCGGTAAAAAAGCTGGCCGCGGTGCATACATCACCTTAAATAAGGAATGCATTTTGCTCGCAAAAAAGAAAAAAGTATTAGCACATCACTTAAAAGCGGAAATTAGCGATTCCTTGTACGATGAACTGCTTCAACTAGCGGAAAAGGAGACCGGAGCAAACGATGGGAAATAAATGGGCATCGCTACTTGGGCTAGCGAATCGAGCTCGCAAAATCGTTTCCGGCGAAGAATTTGTCGTAAAAGAGATTCGCAGCGGGAGAGCGAAACTCGTCATTTTATCGGAAGACGCATCGGCCAATACGCGCAAAAAAATTCAAGATAAATGCACGTCATACGAAGTTCCGTTGCGTCAAGCGCCTGATCGCTATACGCTTGGGCAGGCGATCGGCAAGGACGCTCGGGTAGTCGTCGCCGTCATCGACGAAGGATTTGCGAATAAGTTAATGACGATGTTCGACGTATCATTGTGGGGGTGAATCTATGTCTAAAATCCGTGTATATGAATACGCGAAAAAAAATAACGTTTCCAGTAAAGACATCATTCATAAATTAAAAGAAATGAATATCGAAGTTTCTAATCATATGGCGACACTTGAACCGGAAGTTATCGAAAAACTCGATCATACGTATAAAAAAACCGAACCAGCGAAAAAAAATGAACCGAAACTGCCAGTAAAAGAAAAACAAAACGTCACGGTTAAACCGAAAGGGCTAGTCCCTGATTTTGACGACGAAGAAGAAGTGATTACGACAAAAGTGCCAATTAAAAAAGCGGTAACGAAAAATAAGGAAGGAAAAAAACACGACTTGCAAATCCAACAAAAAGAAAAGAAAATTTTCACAAACAAAAAGAATAAAAAACAAAAAGGACACGAAGCACCGCAACAAGAAGTGCAAAAGAAAAAAGAGAAAGAGCTTCCGAAAAAAATTACGTTTGAAGGTTCGTTAACCGTTGCTGAGTTGGCTAAAAAATTGGGAAAAGAGCCGTCCGAAATCATTAAAAAACTGTTTATGCTCGGCATTATAGCTACCATTAACCAAGATTTAGATAAAGATGCAATCGAACTTATTTGCTCAGACTACGGCGTTGAAGTAGAAGAAAAAATCGTCATCGACGAAACCGACTTCGAATCGTTAGAAATTGTCGACGACCCGGCTGATTTAGTCGAACGGCCACCGGTTGTCACGATCATGGGCCACGTTGACCACGGAAAAACAACGCTTCTTGACTCGATCCGCAACTCGAAAGTGACCGAGCAAGAAGCGGGGGGCATTACGCAACATATCGGTGCTTACCAAGTAATGGTCAACAATAAAAAAATCACCTTCTTGGATACGCCTGGTCACGAAGCGTTTACGACGATGCGGGCAAGGGGAGCGCAAGTCACAGATATCGTTATTCTAGTTGTGGCCGCAGACGATGGCGTCATGCCGCAAACAGTCGAAGCCATCAACCACGCGAAAGCGGCGAATGTGCCAATTATTGTCGCGGTGAACAAAATCGACAAACCAACGGCGAATCCAGACCGCGTCATGCAAGAATTAATGGAATATAACCTCGTTCCAGAAGAGTGGGGCGGCGATACGATTTATTGCAAACTATCAGCGTTAACGGGAGAAGGCATTGACAACTTATTAGAAATGATCCTTCTCGTCAGCGAAATGGAAGAACTAAAAGCGAATCCAAACCGCCGGGCAATCGGAACGGTCATTGAAGCAAAACTCGACAAAGGCCGCGGGCCTGTAGCAACATTGCTCGTTCAGGCAGGAACGTTGCATGTCGGCGATCCGATTGTCGTCGGAAGCACATACGGCCGCGTGCGGGCGATGACGAACGATGTCGGCCGTCGCGTAAAAGAAGCAGGACCGTCAACGCCGGTCGAAATTACCGGTCTTAACGACGTACCACAAGCGGGCGATCGCTTCATGGTCTTTGAAGACGAGAAAAAAGCGCGACAAATCGGGGAAGCACGCGCGCAAAAACAATTGCTTGAGCAACGCAGCGTCAAAACGCGCGTCAGTCTTGATGACTTATTCGAAAAAATTAAGCAAGGCGAAATGAAAGAATTAAACATTATCGTCAAAGCCGATGTGCAAGGATCAGTCGAAGCGCTCGTTGCGGCATTACAAAAAATTGATATCGAAGGTGTGCGCGTGAAAATTATCCATTCCGGTGTTGGCGCGATTACGGAATATGATATTATGCTCGCTTCCGCCTCAAATGCCATTGTCATCGGCTTTAACGTTCGCCCGGATGCGAACGCCAAACGGGTGGCGGAATCAGAAAAAGTCGACATCCGTTTACATCGCATCATCTACAAAGTGATTGAAGAAATCGAAGCTGCGATGAAGGGGATGCTTGACCCTGAATACGAAGAAAAAGTGATTGGGCAAGCGGAAGTTCGGCAAACGTTTAAAGTATCAAAAGTGGGCACGATTGCGGGTTGCTATGTGACAGACGGAAAAATCACGCGTGACAGTAGCGTGCGCCTCATTCGCCAAGGTGTTGTCGTTTACGAAGGACAAATCGACACATTAAAACGCTTCAAAGACGACGTCAAGGAAGTGGCGCAAGGATACGAATGCGGCGTGACGATCAAAAACTTCAACGACATTAAAGAAGGCGATGTCATTGAAGCGTATATTATGCAGGAAGTCGAGCGTAAATGATCGGCTATGTCGAATGTGAATGCCTTATTTACGATGCGCAATCATTAAAAGAAAAAAGAGCCGTGTTGCAACGAATAATCACACGGCTCCAACAAAAATATAATATATCAGTAGCCGAAATCGATTATCAAAATGTATGGCAACGGACCAAACTAGGCCTTGTCGCCATTACGTCTGAACGGACAGCGACCGAAAAAGAGCTGTACCGAGCGTTAGAGATGATCGATTCTTTTCCGGAAATCGAACGGACGGTTACAACATTTGAGTGGCTTTAATCGAGGTGATGATGATGAGTTTGCGAGCTACGCGTGTTGGTGAACAAATGAAAAAAGAATTGAGCGATATTATCGGGCGCAAACTTAAAGACCCGCGCATCGGTTTTGTAACGGTCACCGATGTTCGTGTAACAGGCGATTTGCAGCAGGCAAAAGTGTACATTAGCGTGCTCGGCGATGAAGAAGAGCGACAAAACACACTAAAAGGCTTAGCGAAAGCAAAAGGGTTTATCCGCTCAGAAATCGGTCAGCGCATTCGTCTGCGTAAAACTCCAGAAATTTATTTTGAAATTGACGAATCAATCGATTACGGAAACCGCATTGAATCGTTAATTCGACAAATTTCTCAAGAACATAACAAAGAGGAATAATGGATAGACGTGCGGTCTATCCATTTCCATTATCCAAAGAAGTTTTATACAGTGGTTGCCGTCTAGAATCGAGCGGGAAAGAGGTGTGACAATGGACGGGGTATTATTGTTACATAAGCCGGCAGGGATGACATCGCACGACTGCGTATCTCGAATTCGCCGCCTACTACATATGAAAAAAGTTGGTCATACAGGAACGCTTGACCCTGACGTTTCGGGAGTATTGCCCATTTGTGTTGGCAAAGCGACAAGAATTGCCGAATTTTTAACGGGAGCAACGAAAACGTATGAAGGAGAAGTCACGGTAGGGATTGCGACAACGACGGAAGATGCTTCCGGAGAAATCGTTGCAACGAAACCGATTGACCGGACGATCACGCGCGAGGAAATCGAGTTTGTGTTCCAACAGCTGACAGGTGACATGATCCAAACACCACCGATGTATTCAGCGGTCAAAGTGAACGGGAAAAAATTGTACGAATACGCCCGTGCTGGAATAGCGGTGGAAAGACCGTCACGGTTAGTTACGATTCACGAACTCACTTTATTGGATGAGCGGGAAACCTTTTCAGGCGACACAGTGTCTTTTCGCTTCCGGGTGACATGCAGCAAAGGAACATACATTCGCACATTGGCGGTCATGATCGGGGAGCGGCTCGGGTACCCAGCGCATATGTCTTATTTAATTCGGACAGCATCCGGATCCTTTACACTCGATCAATGTGTCACGTTTGCAGAAATCGAAAAGCAAGTGGCTTGCGGAGAAGTGGAAAACCTACTTATCCCTATTGAAAAAGCGCTTTTTCATTTGCCGAAATATCAAATACATGATAAAGTAGCAGAGAAAGTAAAAAACGGTGCGGTTTTACCTCTCCCATCTTTATTACATTCGATCGAAGGACCGATTTTAATGATCAATGAAAAAAATGAAGCGGTCGCTCTTTATAGCAAACATCCGGCAAAACCACATCTCATCAAACCGCTGAAAGTGTTTCGGTGAGGATAAGGGCGAAAGACAGAAGGTGAAAACAAAATGAAAACGCGATTTATTACGCATCCGCATCATCTGAAAAAAGAAGATTTTCCGCCAACGGTCATGGCGCTAGGCTATTTTGACGGTGTCCATCTCGGCCATCAGCAAGTGATTCAAACGGCGGTTCAAATAGCGGCTGAAGCAGGCTATAAAAGTGCGGTCATGACGTTTCACCCGCACCCTTCGGTCGTGCTTGGAAAGAAAGAACAACACGTTCAGCTCATTACGCCGCTCCAAGAAAAAGAACGGCTCATTGCCGAGCTAGGAGTCGACTACTTATACATCGTAGAATTTACACCTTCGTTTGCCGAACTTCTTCCGCAACAATTTGTCGACCAGTATATGATCGGTTTTCACGTGAAACATGTGGTCGCTGGTTTTGATTTTACGTATGGACGTCTCGGAAAAGGAACGATGGAAACACTCCCGTTTCATTCACGCGAACAATTTACGTATACGACCGTTCCAAAGTTAGCGCGGAATGGAGAAAAAATCAGCTCGACGTACATTCGACAGCTGTTAAAAAACGGCGATGTACACCAACTTCCTAATTTGCTCGGTCGTTTTTATACGGTGAAAGGCACTGTTGTTGACGGTGAAAAACGCGGACGAACGATCGGCTTCCCAACGGCGAACATTGAACTTGCCGATGATTATCTTTTGCCAGCGTTCGGCGTATATGCGGTGAAAATTCATATTGGAAAAGAAGCATACAACGGTGTATGTAACGTCGGATACAAACCGACGTTTCATGCCGAACGCCACGGACAGCCACATATCGAGGTGCACATTTTTGACTTTGCCGACGATATTTATGGGCAAACGGTCACGATCGAATGGCACAAACGACTGCGCAGCGAACAAAAATTTTCAAGCATTGAACAATTAGTAAAGCAAATTGAGCGCGATCAAGAACAAGCAAAAGCATATTTTCGAAATTTAAGCGAAAAAACTTGCATTTTGCCGCGAAAAGATGTATTCTAATAACTGTATGCAAAACAACCATTGCTTGGCAAGTCGAGTCACCGACGCTTGCTCGGTAATTGGGGTTCAACGATAAGGAGGTGAACGAGGATGGCATTAACACAAGAACGCAAAAACGAAATCATCAACCAGTTCAAAATTCATGAAACGGACACTGGTTCGCCAGAAGTACAAATTGCTATCCTTACAGAGCAAATTAACAACTTAAATGAACATTTACGTGTTCATAAAAAAGACCATCATTCACGTCGCGGGTTGTTAAAAATGGTCGGTAAACGCCGTAACCTACTTACGTACTTACGTAACAAAGACATCACGCGCTATCGTGAATTGATTAACAAACTTGGATTACGTCGATAAAAAGCGGGAGCATTCCCGCTTTTTTGCTAGTTATAGAATCCTTTGAAGAGCACAATTTTGACGCTTACTAAGCGACTTCCATTCATAAACACTATTCATAGTTGATAGTTGAATAACGATTCATTCATACTATAAGTAGTTTACATTTTCGATTTGTACATAGAGAGGAGTACTCATCTGTATGGAGCAAGAAAAACACGTATTTTCCATCGACTGGGCTGGACGTCCGCTCGTCGCCGAAATCGGCCAAATGGCTAAACAAGCAAACGGAGCGGTGCTCGTCCGCTACGGTGATACTGTTGTATTAAGCACCGCGACCGCCTCAAAAGAAGCGAAAAATGTCGACTTTTTTCCATTGACGGTCAATTACGAAGAGCGTCTATACGCGGTCGGGAAAATTCCGGGAGGATTCATTAAACGCGAAGGTCGCCCGAGTGAAAAGGCGATTTTAGCAAGCCGTCTTATTGACCGACCGATTCGTCCGTTATTTGCGGAAGGGTTCCGCAACGAAGTACAAGTTGTTTCAATGGTCATGAGCGTTGATCAAGACTGCTCGCCAGAAATGGCAGCGATGTTCGGTTCATCGTTGGCGCTAACGATTTCCGATATTCCGTTTGAAGGACCGATCGCTGGAGTAACCGTCGGACGTGTCGACGGAGCGTTCGTTATTAATCCGTCGGTTGAACAAGCAGAAAAAAGCGACATTCACCTTGTTGTCGCTGGAACGAAAGACGCGATTAACATGGTCGAAGCCGGCGCTGACGAAGTTCCGGAAGAAGTCATGTTGGAAGCGATTATGTTCGGTCATGAAGAAATTAAACGACTCATCGCTTTCCAAGAGGAAATTGCCGCACAAGTGGGCAAAGAAAAAATGGAAGTCGTTTTATATGAATTAGATCCGCAGCTAGAAGCGGAAATTCGCGCCCTTGCCGAAGAGGATATTAAAAAAGCGGTGCAAGTACCGGAAAAATTGGCACGCGAAGCAGCGATTGACGAAGTAAAAGCAAGCGTAATCGCCAAGTATGAAGAGCAAGAGGCTGATGAAGACACGCTAAAACAAGTGAACGAAATTTTATACAAACTCGTCAAAGAGGAAGTGCGCCGTCTGATTACGGAAGAGAAAGTGCGTCCGGACGGTCGGAAAATTGACGAAATTCGCCCGCTTTCTTCAGCGGTTGGGCTTTTGCCGCGCACGCACGGCTCCGGACTGTTTACGCGCGGACAGACGCAAGCGCTTAGCATTTGTACGTTAGGGGCGCTGGGCGATGTGCAAATTTTGGACGGGCTTGGCATTGAAGAAACGAAACGGTTTATGCACCATTACAACTTCCCGCCATTTTCTGTCGGAGAAACTGGAGCAATGCGTGGACCTGGCCGTCGAGAAATTGGTCATGGTGCGTTAGGCGAACGAGCGCTAGAGCCGGTCATTCCGTCCGAAAAAGAATTTCCGTATACGATTCGTCTCGTTTCTGAAGTGTTAGAATCGAACGGTTCGACGTCGCAAGCGAGCATTTGTGCAAGCACGCTCGCGATGATGGATGCGGGGGTACCGATTAAAGCACCAGTTGCTGGAATTGCCATGGGGCTTGTAAAAAGCGGCGACCATTACACGATCTTAACCGACATTCAAGGCATGGAAGACCATCTCGGCGATATGGACTTCAAAGTGGCAGGAACGGCTAAAGGCGTCACGGCGCTGCAAATGGATATTAAAATTAAAGGGTTGTCGCGTGAAATTTTAGAAGAAGCGTTACAACAAGCGAAAAAAGGGCGAATGGAAATTTTGTACCATATGATGCAAACGATTAGTGAACCGCGCAAAGAACTGTCTAAATATGCGCCGAAAATTTTAACGATGCAAATTAACCCTGACAAAATTCGCGATGTCATCGGACCGAGCGGTAAACAAATTAACAAAATTATTGAAGAAACCGGCGTGAAAATTGACATCGAACAAGACGGTACGATTTTCATCTCTTCTGTCAACGAAGAAATGAACCAAAAAGCGAAAAAAATTATTGAAGATATCGTTCGCGAAGTCGAAGTCGGGCAAATTTATTTAGGGAAAGTCAAACGAATTGAAAAATTCGGCGCATTCGTTGAACTGTTCAGCGGCAAAGACGGCCTTGTTCATATCTCTGAACTTGCCGAAGAACGCGTCGGCAAAGTAGAAGACGTTGTTGGGATCGGAGACGAAATTTTAGTAAAAGTTACTGAAATTGATAAACAAGGGCGCGTGAACCTATCGCGAAAAGCAGTATTGCGCGAACAAAAAGAAAAACAAAGCGAATAAGGAGCTTAGGACGATCCTAGGCTTCTTTGTCGTTTGTAACGGGTTCTATCTTGTCCTCTGGTTACATATGTGTAATAAAAAGGGGGGATGAGGTATTGCACGTTACATCTCGTTAGTAATTATTTTTTTGTTGACATGGGGCATCATTAACCAGTCGCCGGTCAGTGACTACACGACTATTTTGCGTGAAAAAAGTAGCGAAACGTCGAAGCTAAATGACAACTTGTATACGGAAATTCAAGAGAAGGCAAAACAATACGAAATTCCTCCACAAAACGCTGTCATCGATCGTGTCTGGAAAGCGATTCCTGGATATAACGGGTTAAAAGTCAATATTGAAGCGTCTTATCGTAACATGAAAAAAGGCGGAGTGTTTGATGAACGGAAGTTAGTATATGAACAAGTGCCTCCTACCGTTCACCTTGACGATTTACCACCGGAAGCCATTTACCGCGGACATCCAGAAAAACCGATGGTGGCGTTTTTAATTAACGTCGCTTGGGGAGAAGAATATATTCCGAAAATGCTAGCGATATTGAAAAAACATCACGTTCGGGCTACATTTTTTCTTGAAGGGCGCTGGGTAAAAAATCACCCGGATATGGCAAAAATGATTGTAGATGCTGGACAGGAAATTGGCAATCATTCATATAGTCACCCGGATTTAAAAACGATGGATAACGAATCGATTCGCCGCGAATTGGAAAAAACGAATGAAATCATCGAGGCAACAACAGGGGTTACGTGCAAATGGTTCGCTCCTCCGAGCGGAAGTTATCGTGATGATGTTGTGAAAATCGCTTATGACTTGCGTATGAGAACGATTATGTGGAGCATCGATACAATTGATTGGCAAAAACCGTCGCCATCTGTTATAGTGAAACGGGTAACATCAAAACTTCATCCGGGCGCAATGATTTTAATGCATCCAACGTTTTCCACAGCGGAAGCACTTGAGTCATTGATTACGACCATTCAACCAACATACGAAATCGGGAATGTGTCTATGTTATTAGACGAAAAAAGAATTGTGAAAAAATAGGAGGAACGTGAATTTGATTAACAAGTATACGTGTCAAAATGGGGTACGAATTGTGCTCGAACAAATTCCAACGATGCGCTCTGTTGCGATCGGGATTTGGATTGGGACCGGTTCGCGCAACGAGCATGAACAAAACAACGGGATTTCTCACTTTTTAGAACATATGTTTTTTAAAGGAACAAAAACACGTACTGCCCGCGAAATTGCGGAAGCATTTGACAGCATCGGCGGACAAGTAAACGCCTTTACTTCGAAAGAGTATACATGTTATTACGCAAAAGTGCTCGATGAACATGCTCGATTCGCCCTTGATATGCTAGCGGACATGTTTTTCCATTCGACGTTCGTTGAGGAAGAATTAAAAAAAGAGCGAAACGTTGTATTAGAAGAAATAAAAATGTATGAAGATACTCCGGATGATATCGTCCACGACTTATTAAGCAAAGCTTGCTATGCCAACCATCCGCTTGGGTTTCCGATTTTAGGGACAGAAGAAACGCTATGTACGTTTACCGGCGATTCATTGCGTGAGTATATGGCTGATTACTATACGCCGGATCGCGTCGTCATCTCGGTTGCGGGCAATGTAACCGATCGCTTTATTGAAGAAATTGAAGCGTATTTTGGCTCTTTTACAGCGAAACAACAAACGGAAAACGGCACCTCCCCTGTTTTCGTACCACAAAAATTAGCGCGGCAAAAAGATACCGAGCAAGCCCATTTATGCATCGGTTTTAACGGATTGCCTGTCGGTCATCAAGATATTTACAGTTTAATTATTCTCAACAACATTTTAGGCGGAAGCATGAGCAGCCGTTTGTTCCAAGAAGTGCGGGAGCAGCGCGGCTTGGCGTATTCTGTCTTTTCCTACCATTCTTCTTATCGTGATGGCGGGTTGTTGGCGATTTATGGAGGAACTGCGGGCAATCAATTAGATGTTTTATTTGACACGATTCAAGAAACAGTTGGTAAATTAAAAGAGGACGGAATCACGGCGAAAGAGTTACAAAACAGCAAAGAGCAAATGAAAGGCAGCCTCATGTTAAGCCTTGAAAGCACGAACAGCCGCATGAGCCGCAACGGCAAAAACGAATTGTTGCTAGGCCGTCACCGTTCGCTCGATGAAATTATTGAAGAAGTGAACAGCGTGACATTAGAAAAAGTCAATGAGCTCGCTCGGCGGATTTTTAGCGAAGATTATGCGGTCGCCTTAATTAGCCCGGATGGAAAGCTGCCAAGCAAACTGAATTAACATCGGAAAGTGCCTGCAAGAATAAACTTGCAGGCATTTTTTGTTCCCCTTTCTCTTACAATGATAGTAAAGCGATCACGAGTGTTGATTATCGTTTTTCCGCCAGCCGGCAAGCTAAGCTTAGCCGACTAGGGCAGAAAAGTTAGGAACGGAGACATATCCACTTGTTTTTATTAGTTAATCAACACACCTGTCAAGCGATAAAGGGGTGCATGTGCGGTGAGACTAAGTGAATTAAGCGGAAAGGAAATTGTCGATGTCAGACGGGCAGAACGGCTCGGAATATTAGGGCAAACCGACCTCGAAATTAATGAACAAACCGGCCATATTCAAGCATTGTTAATTCCAACAGGTAAATGGTTTGGATTTCGCAAGGAAGGAAATGAGATTCGCATCCCGTGGAAATACATCCGAAAAATCGGGACCGATATGGTGATTATTGATTTTCCTGATGAATAACGAAAGGAGCTGGCATTGGGTCAGCTCTTTTTTGCTGCTTATAAGATAAAGAAGGATAAATTTCTGAATGGTTGGCTAGCGTCGGCTCCGCTTTTCGTATTGTATATTCACCTAATTTCTATCTTTTACATAAAATGTGGAAGGAATGCGGTCAATACGAGTTTTTCATAAAGAAGGTGAGAGGTATGATGCTGACAGGCATGCACGTTGTCATTATTGGCGGAGATGCGAGGCAGCTGGAAGTCATTCGCAAACTGACGGAACTCGACGCTAAGTTGTCGCTTATTGGCTTCGATCAGTTAGCGCACAGCTTTACTGGTGTAACGAAAATGTATATCGATGAAGTCGATTTTTCGGATGTAGACGCCATCATTTTACCGGTTCATGGCACAAATTTGGAAGGAAAAATCGATACTGTTTTTTCGAATGAGCAAATTTTTATTACAGAAGAAATGTTGTTGAAAACACCGAAGCATTGCACGATTTATTCCGGCATTAGCAATAGCTACTTAGATGAATTAATGAAAAAAGTGAATCGAAAATATGTGCAACTGTTTGAACGTGACGATGTAGCCATTTATAACTCGATTCCGACCGCTGAAGGAACGATCATGATGGTTATTCAACATACCGATTTTACCATCCACGGTTCGCGCATCGCCGTATTAGGATTGGGCCGCGTCGGCATGACTGTCGCCCGCACATTTGCAGCATTAGGTGCCAAAGTGAAAGTCGGCGCACGACGTAGCGAACATCTTGCTCGCATTACGGAAATGGGTTTAGAGCCGTTCCATCTTCATGACCTCGAAAAAGAAGTGCGCGATATTCACGTCTGCATTAATACGATCCCAACGATGATAGTAACGGCGAGCGTGATTTCCAAAATGCCAGCGCATACGCTCATCATCGATTTAGCGTCAAAACCGGGAGGCACCGATTTTCGCTACGCTGAAAAGCGCGGCATTAAGGCGTTATTGGCACCGGGGCTTCCGGGAGTAGTGGCGCCGAAAACTGCTGGACAAATTATTGCGAACGTTCTTTCACAATTGCTATTTCACGATTTAACGAAACGAAAGGGGAAAGCGTAAATGAGTGTAAAAGGAAAGCGCATCGGGTTCGGATTAACAGGCTCGCATTGTACGTATGATGCGGTAATTCCAGAAATTGAAAAACTTGTCAAAGAAGGAGCAGAAGTATTGCCAATTATTACGCACACCGTGAAAACAACGAATACACGATTTGGTGAAGGCGAAGAATGGGTGAAAAAGCTGGAGGAAATCACAGGAAACCAAGTGATTGATACAATTGTCAAAGCGGAACCGCTTGGACCGAAAATACCGCTTGATTGCATGGTTATTGCCCCGTTAACAGGAAATTCAATGAGCAAATTGGCGAATGCGATGACCGATTCACCGGTGCTCATGGCTGCCAAAGCGACGATGCGCAATCATCGACCTGTCGTCGTCGGCATTTCGACGAACGACGCACTAGGGTTAAACGGCGTCAATTTAATGCGGCTTATGGCGGCGAAAAACATTTATTTTATTCCGTTTGGCCAAGACGCTCCTTATTCAAAACCGAATTCGATGGTTGCGAAAATGTCCCTTTTACACGATACGGTCGTTGCTGCGATGGAAGGGAAACAGCTGCAACCCGTCATTATCGAAGCGTTCCGTAACAACTAATAAATAGTCATAAAAAAGAAAATTTATGCATGCACATAAAAAATTTCTCTCCTTTAAAGACGAATATGTTAAAATAAAAACTATCGAAATCGATACAGTTAGTGATCAATTGGAAGGAGAATGAATAATGGAACAAAAAGGGTTGCATGTAGCAGTTGTCGGAGCGACTGGAGCGGTCGGCCAACAAATGATTCAGACGTTAGAAAATAGAAACTTTCCAGTTGGAACGTTAACGTTGTTGTCATCCGAACGTTCCGCAGGAAAAAAAGTCATGTTTAAAGGGCAAGAAATCGAAGTACAAGTTGCCAAACCAGAAAGTTTTGAAGGAGTAGATATTGCTCTATTCAGTGCAGGAGGGGCCGTATCGAAGACGCTCGCGCCAGAAGCGGTGAAACGTGGGGCGATCGTCGTTGATAACACAAGCGCATTCCGGATGGATGAAAACGTGCCGCTTGTCGTTCCAGAAGTGAACGAAAGCGACTTAACATGGCATAACGGCATTATCGCCAATCCGAACTGCTCGACCATTCAAATGGTTGTGGCGCTTGAACCGATTCGCCAAGCGTTTGGTTTGAAAAAAGTAATTGTTTCTACGTATCAAGCTGTTTCTGGTGCCGGCGCGCAAGCAATTGAAGAGCTAAAAACGCAAGCAAAAGCAATTCTCGAGGGCGAAGCATTTACTCCAGAAATTTTGCCTGTAAAATCAGACCGGAAACATTATCAAATTGCGTTTAACGCGATTCCACAAATTGATAAATTCCAAGAGAACGGCTTTACGTTTGAAGAAATGAAAATGATGAACGAAACGAAAAAAATTATGCACATGCCGGAGCTTGAAATCGCAGCAACATGCGTGCGCATTCCAGTGGTGACGGGCCATTCCGAGTCGGTGTATATTGAAATTGAAAAAGAAGGTGTCAGTGCGGAAGACATCAAACGCGTGTTAAAAGATGCGCCTGGCGTTGTGTTGCAGGACGATCCGTCTGAGCAGCTTTATCCGATGCCGGCGGATTGCGTAGGCAAAAACGACGTGTTTGTCGGACGCATTCGCAAAGATTTAGATCGTGACAACGCGTTTCATCTATGGATTGTATCGGACAATTTATTAAAAGGAGCAGCGTGGAACTCGGTGCAAATTGCCGAAAGTTTATTGAAGCTTGGGCTCGTAAAATAAAGCGCGAGGGAACATCGGGGTGTTAAAATGAAAATTATTGTGCAAAAATTCGGCGGCACATCCGTTCGTGATGAATACGGGCGTGATTTGGCTCGCAAACATATTACAAGGGCGCTCGATGAAGGTTATAAAGTCGTCGTCGTTGTTTCCGCGATGGGCCGAAAAGGCGAGCCATATGCGACCGACACGTTGCTTGAGTTGATCGGTGGAAGCAACACGTACGTCAATAAGCGCGAGCAAGATTTATTAATGGCGTGCGGGGAAATTATTTCTAGCGTTGTCTTTACGAACTTATTGAACAAACACGGAATGAAAGCAACCGCTTTTACCGGGGCGCAGGCTGGATTTCGCACGAACGACGATTTTACGAATGCAAAAATTATCGAGATGCGGTGCGAACGTTTATTAAAAACGTTGGAAGACTATGATGTCGTTGTCGTCGCTGGGTTTCAAGGAGCAACAAAAGACGGCGACATGACAACGCTTGGTCGCGGTGGCAGCGATACCTCAGCAGCTGCGTTAGGGGCGGCATTGAACGCAGAGTGGGTCGACATTTTCACCGACGTAGAAGGCGTGATGACAGCCGACCCGCGCATTGTCGAGAGCGCTCGTCCGCTCGATGTTGTCACCTATACGGAAATTTGCAACATGGCATACCAAGGAGCGAAAGTCATTCATCCGCGGGCGGTCGAAATCGCGATGCAGGCGAAAGTTCCGCTCCGCGTGCGCTCAACGTATTCGGATTCATTAGGAACGCTTGTGACATCAAGCGTGAAACCGAACAAAGGCAGCGACGTGAAAGAGCGGCTTGTGACCGGCATTGCGCACGTGTCAAACGTGACGCAAATAAAAGTACAAGCGAAAGAAGGGCATTACGAACTGCAATCGGACGTATTTAAAGCGATGGCGAACGAAGGCATTAGCGTTGATTTTATTAACATTTCGCCAAACGGGGTAGTCTATACGGTGGCAGGCGAAATGACGGATCGCGCTATTCAAGCGTTGCAAGCCATTGGATATGAACCGATCGTGACGCGGGGATGCGCGAAAGTATCGACCGTCGGCGCCGGAATTGCCGGCGTGCCGGGGGTCACCGCAAAAATTGTCACCGCTCTTTCGGAACAAGGCATTCAAATTTTGCAATCGGCTGACAGCCATACGACGATTTGGGTACTAGTCAAAGAGGAAGATTTAAAGAAAGCAGTCAACGCGTTGCACGACGCTTTCCATCTCTCCGAAGAACAGCCGATGAACAATGATTTTGATGAGGAGTGAAAGCATTGATTTCATTTGGTAAGATCGTAACAGCGATGGTCACGCCATTTGACAATAAGGGAAATATTGATTTTGACAAAACGACACAGCTTGTCAACTATTTGATCGAAAACGGCACGGATTCTCTCGTGGTGGCAGGTACGACTGGAGAATCACCAACGTTAACGACCGAAGAAAAAGTGGCGCTTTTCCGCCACGTCGTTTCCATTGCAAACGGTCGTGTGCCGGTCATTGCTGGAACAGGCAGCAACAATACACGCGCTTCGATTGAGCTAACGAAAAAAGCGGAAGAAGCAGGCGTCGATGCGGTGATGATTGTCGCACCGTATTACAATAAGCCAAACCAAGAAGGAATTTATCAGCATTTTAAAGTGATTGCCGAAAATACATCGCTACCTGTGATGGTTTACAATATTCCGAGCCGTTCTGTCGTTAATATTTCCGTAGATACGATTGTTCGGTTAGCGGAAATTCCAAATATTGTTGCGCTAAAAGATGCCGGCGGTAATCTTGATGCAATGACGGAGGTAATCGCGCGCACGAACGACGAATTTTTGCTGTATAGCGGAGACGATGGCTTGACGCTTCCGGTGCTAGCGATTGGTGGTGCTGGTATTGTTTCGGTAGCGTCACATGTCATCGGAAACGAAATGAAAGAAATGATCGCAGCGTTTGAGGCGGGGGATCACGCAAAAGCAGCTAAACTTCATCAAAAGCTGCTTCCGGTGATGAAAGGGTTATTTGCGGCGCCAAGCCCAGCACCTGTCAAAACCGCGCTACAAATAAAAGGGCTAGATGTCGGTTCCGTCCGTTTGCCGCTCGTTCCGCTAACGGAACAAGAACGAAACCAGCTAATGAATTTGCTTCAAACATTATAATCAACGGCCGATTCACGAACGAGTGAATCGGCTTTTTTTCTTTCCTTATGACATAGTATCTTGTATTTAAAATCTTCCATCAGTTATAATAAAGTCAAGTGACTTTGAGCGGGTTAGTTTAGCATTAGGAGGACGAAGCATTTGAAGGTGAAACAAGTAGAGAAAATACGTGTGTTTTCCCTTGGCGGAGTAGGGGAAATCGGAAAAAATATGTACGTCATTGAACTTGATGAAGATATTTTCGTCATCGATGCGGGTGTGATGTTTCCGGAAGATGAGATGCTTGGCATTGACAAAGTAATTCCAGATATTTCGTATCTTGTGGAACGACAAGATCGTGTAAAAGGAATTTTTTTGACGCACGGACATGAAGAGCATATCGGTGCAATCGCTTATGTATTAAAGAAAATTAACGCTCCTGTATATGGAACGAAATTAACGCTCAGATTAGCGCAAGAAAAGTTAAAAGAGCATGAAATGACGACCGACGCACCATTTATTGAAATTCATTCCGATTCCGAAGTGACGTTGGACAAAGCGACCGTCACGTTTTTTCGGACGATTCACAGCATTCCAGATTCTGTTGGCGTTAGTTTTCACACTTCACAAGGTGCAATCGTCTATACGGGCGATTTTAAATTTGACCAAACGCCATATGGCATGAACCGTGCTGATTTAGGAAAAATGGCGCAAATCGGCGAACAAGGGGTATTATGCTTATTATCTGACAGCACTAACGCTGAAAAACCCGGATATATGGGCTCCGAGGCGACAGTTGCACAAGAAATTTCCGATGTTGTGTACAATGCAAAAGGTAGGGTGATTGTTGCCTGCTATGCATCAAACATCACAAGAATTCAGCAAGTATTGCATGCTGCGAAAACCCATGGGCGCAAAGTGGCGATCGTTGGCAAAAGCATGCATAAAGTGATGGACGTCGCTGTTCGCCTTGGCTACTTACAGCTTCCGGAAAAAACGGTTATCTCGATCCAAGACGTTCAGCAATATCACGATGAGGAACTAGTGATTTTAACGACAGGTGGTCACGGGGAGCCGATGGGAGCGCTTGCGCGAATGGCAAAACAGGCGCATAAACAAGTGAACATTAAAGAAGGGGATACCGTCATTGTGGCGGCTTCGCCGATGCCGGGACATGAGCTGTTGTTTTTGAAAACGATCGATGCGTTATATCGCGCTGGTGCGAACGTTGTTTATAAAAAAGTGCACGTATCTGGTCACGGCTGCCAAGAAGAACTGAAATTGATGCTCAATTTAATGAAACCGAAATATTTTATCCCTGTTCATGGCGAATATCGCATGCAAAAAGCGCACGCGACGTTAGCAAAAGCCGTCGGTATCGCCGAAGACCGTACTTTTTTAATTGACAAAGGCGACGTCATCGAGTTTCGGAACGGACAAGCGCGCTTTGGCGGCAAAGTTCCGTACGGCAACGTATTAATTGACGGATTAGGAATCGGCGATGTCGGCAACATCGTCTTGCGCGATCGCCGGTTGCTTTCGCAAGATGGAATTTTAATTGTTGTCGTGACGTTAAGCAAAGAAGCGAAAAAAATCGTCGCTGGACCGGAAATTATTTCGCGAGGATTTGTGTATGTGAGGGAATCGGAAACGTTGCTTGACGAAGCGACAAAATTAGTGACGAATATCGTGAACAAATGTATGCAAGATTATGTGATTGAATGGTCTTCATTAAAGTTGAATATTCGTGAAGCATTAAACCAATATTTATTTGAAAAAACGAAACGAAAACCGATGATTTTACCAATCATTATGGAAGTTTAATCGAATCATGCTCAAAGTCGAAACAAAATGCCGATGGAAAGAAAGACCTCATCGGCATTTTTCTTTTGTGCATAGAACATACTAACGATATGCACAGGCAAGAAAGGAGCATGAACATGGAAAAGAAGCAGTACATACCGTTTGAATCAGAAGAGCCACAAGAAGAAAAACAAGAACAAGCCGCTACGAACATCCAACAGCTTGGACAAACGAATATTCCGCAAATGACGCAAGATACAAACATTCATTGTTTGACGATCATCGGGCAAATTGAAGGACATATTCAGCTTCCGCCACAAAACAAGGCAACGAAATATGAACATGTCATTCCGCAAATTGTAGCGATTGAACAAAATCCTAACATTGAAGGCCTGCTTGTTATTTTAAACACCGTCGGCGGGGATGTCGAAGCAGGGTTAGCAATTGCGGAAATGCTCGCTTCGTTATCGAAGCCGACCGTTTCGATCGTTTTAGGGGGCGGGCACTCCATCGGTGTGCCGATTGCGGTGTCGTGCGACTATTCATTCATTACCGAAACGGCGACGATGACGATTCATCCTGTCCGTTTAACAGGACTTGTCATCGGTGTGCCGCAAACGTTTGAGTATTTAGATAAAATGCAGGAGCGCGTCGTCCGTTTTGTGACGAAACATTCGAAAATTACAGAGGAAAAATTTAAAGAGCTGATGTTTTCGAAAGGAAATTTAACGCGCGACATCGGTACAAATGTCGTCGGACCGGATGCCGTTCAATACGGATTAATTGATGAAGTTGGCGGCGTCGCCCAAGCGCTGCAAAAACTGCGCCAACTCATTGAGTGGAAAAAAGAAGGGGGAACGATGTTGCAATGATTTTATATACGATTATGCCCGAGCATTTCATTTTTCAAGTGGACAGCGACGAATACACGAAGCAAAAAGTGGTTTATTATGATGGCATTCCGTTTCTTGTTCAAGAAACGGAAACGAAAGAATGGGAAATTGTTCGCAATTTGAGCACAAATCCTGCCCACTTTTTAGAGCAAAAATACGCACCTGGTGCAAGATTTCCGTTATCGATGGCAGCAACATCTTAATGAATTCTTTGTCCATTTGTTGTATAATAAAAATAAACGGAAGAAAGCAGCCAACGTTGGCTGCTTTTTTCGACATTTCCAGTTTTACATCGGAGTGGAGAAATATGTCGAAACGTAAACGTCAACGCCAGAAACAACAAAGAAAAAAACAGGAATGGAAAACAACCTTTCGGTTCGAATTGACGGGGCTTGCGTTGCTTGCGCTTTCCGTCATTGCGATAGCACAGCTCGGCTTAGTTGGAAAAACAACCGTTTCATTTGCCCGTTTTTTTCTTGGCGAATGGTATATCCTTTTATTGATCGGGGGGGTCGTTTTAGCGCTTTATCTCATTTGGAAACGCGCGTGGCCTTCTTTCTTCCGACGATGGTTGATCGGAGTTTATACGATCGTGATCGCTCTTTTGCTAATTAGCCATCTGACGTTGTTCCGTCTGTTATCGCGGCAAGGGGAGTTCCATGATCCAAGCATTATTCGCACGACATGGGAGCTTTTTTGGCAGGAAGTAAATGGAACAGCTTCTGCACCGCACGATTTAGGCGGTGGGATGGTTGGAGCGATTTTATTTGCGGCGAGCTACCAGTTGTTCGATGAGCTTGGCACGAAATGGGTTTGCTTTTTTCTGTTTGTGACAGGTGGTATTTTAATTACCGGAAAATCGTTAAACGAAACGGTTGGAAAAGCGGTTCGCTGGCTTGTTTCTTTCATTCGGCGCCAGTGGCATGAATTTATCATCGACGTGCAACATTTTTGGCGTAACCGAAAGAAGACAGCACCAACTAAACGCTCAAGCAAACCGAAAGAAGAAGTGACGCTAGCGGAGGAACCGCTAGAAATTACGGAAGAAGAGCCGTCACTACCACCGATTATTTCTGATTTTAGCGCTGTTCGAACCGCCGAGCAGACAATGGAACAAATGGAGGAAGAAGAATCAAGTGAACCAATCGCTTTTGCTGAAATGGAAAATACCGATTACCAATTGCCGCCGCTCGAGCTATTAAAACTACCGAAGCCAACGAATCAAACGAAAGATCATGCGAACATTTATGCGAACGCCCGTAAATTAGAAAAAACGTTTCAAAGTTTTGGGGTGAAAGCGAAAGTAACGCAAGTTCATCTTGGACCGGCTGTGACAAAATATGAAGTGTACCCTGATGCGGGGGTAAAAGTGAGCAAAATTGTTAGTTTAAGCGATGATTTAGCATTGGCGCTTGCGGCAAAAGATATTCGAATTGAAGCGCCGATTCCAGGAAAATCAGCGATCGGCATTGAAGTGCCGAATGAGGAGATTGCAACTGTTTCGTTAAGGGAAGTATTAGAAGCGACGGAACATTATAGACCAGAAGCGAAGTTGTTAATCGGATTAGGAAGAGATATATCAGGGGAAGCAGTTGTCGCGGAACTGAATAAAATGCCGCACCTCCTTGTTGCTGGGGCAACCGGGAGCGGGAAAAGCGTCTGCATTAACGGCATCATTACGAGCTTATTAATGAGGACGAAGCCGCACGAAGTGAAAATGATGATGATTGACCCGAAAATGGTCGAATTGAGCGTATACAATGGGATTCCGCATTTATTAGCACCGGTTGTTACCGATCCGAAAAAAGCGTCGCAAGCGTTGAAAAAAGTCGTCCATGAAATGGAACGGCGATACGAACTATTTTCGCATACAGGTACAAGGAATATAGAAGGCTATAACGAATATATTCAACGACATAACCAGCAAGAACATGTAAAGCAACCGCTTCTTCCGTATATTGTCGTCATTGTCGACGAACTAGCAGATTTAATGATGGTCGCTTCATCCGATGTTGAAGATTCGATTACTCGTCTAGCGCAAATGGCGCGTGCCGCTGGTATCCATCTCATTATCGCGACGCAACGCCCTTCGGTTGATGTCATCACCGGAGTTATTAAAGCGAACATTCCGTCCCGAATTGCGTTTAGTGTTTCTTCACAGACCGATTCACGTACGATTTTAGATATGGGAGGGGCGGAGAAATTGCTCGGAAGAGGCGATATGCTCTTTTTGCCGATGGGAGCGTCGAAGCCGGTTCGCGTGCAAGGAGCGTTCGTATCCGATGAAGAAGTCGAAGCAGTCGTGCAATTTGTCATCTCCCAGCAAAAAGCGCAATATCAAGAAGAAATGATTCCGAATGATACAGTGGAGGAAGAAGGAGAATTTGACGATGAGTTGTATGAAGAAGCGGTTCAGCTTGTCGTTGAAATGCAAAGTGCGTCCGTTTCGATGTTGCAGCGCCGTTTCCGTATCGGCTATAACCGGGCTGCTCGGTTGATTGATGCGATGGAGGCGCGTGGTGTCGTCGGTCCCTATGAAGGGAGCAAGCCACGAGCAGTGCTCGTTCCGAGAGAAAACGCCAAAACTTCATAAGCTGATTCAAGCGAACGCTTGAATCAGCTTATCACATTGAAACCGCTTACGTTTATCTTTTTTACTTTTTTCGACAAAATTTTTATTCCCTATTTATTTATTGAGAAAAAAATGTTATAGTAATGACGGCTAGGTTAAAATGTCTAACGTCAGAGGTCTGATATCTGAAAACTTATTTAATTGGAGGCTTTTTGAATGTCTATTAAGTCTGACAATCGCCACTTATATTTACAAGTGATCGATCGAATTAAGCATGATATCGAAACAGGCGTGTATAAAGAAAAGCAGAAGCTCCCGTCGGAGTTTGAGCTTTCTAAGCAACTTGGCGTGAGCCGGGCGACGTTGCGTGAAGCTCTTCGCGTGCTCGAAGAAGAAAATGTGATCGTGCGCCGGCACGGTGTCGGAACCTTTGTCAACTCGCGGCCACTGTTTACATCCGGCATCGAACAACTAAGCAGCGTAACAGATATGATTAAACAAGCCGGTCGAAAACCTGGCACGATTTTTCTCTCTTCTTCCGTTCAAGGACCGACCGAAGAGGATATCCGCCGGTTTCAATGTGCGCCTGACGAAGACATTCTCCTTGTTGAACGGGTACGGACAGCTGATGGTGAGCCAGTTGTATATTGCGTAGATAAAATTCCTTGTAAATATTTACCGGAAGGAATTTCATACGAGCACGAATCAATGTTTGAGAATTTGCATAACCAGACAAACCATGATATTGCTTACGCCGTTGCGCATATTGAACCGCTCGGCTACCATGAGAAAGTGTCACCGACTTTACAATGTGATCCAGAAACGGCGCTGCTCGTGTTAAAGCAAATGCATTTTGACAAAAACGATGAACCGATTTTGTATTCCATTAACTATTTTAAATCCGATAAATTCAGCTTCCATGTATTGAGAAAACGTATTCATTTTTAAAGGAGGTGACATTTCGTACATAGAAACGCGAGGTGCATTCAATAATAAAAAAGTATACTCATTTACTATTTTTTATTAGGGGGTAGAAGTGATGAAGAAAAAACGCATTGGATTGGCGCTTTCGCTTGTGTTAGCTGCCAGTACGTTGCTTGGTGGATGTGGACAGGCGCAAAAAGCGGGAGAAAAGAAAGATAATTTCACGGTAGCCATGGTGACAGACGTTGGCGGTATTGACGACAAATCGTTTAACCAGTCCGCTTGGGAAGGATTGCAAAAATTTGGTGAAGATAACGGCATGAAAAAAGGTAAAGACGGCTATGACTATTTGCAATCTCAAAGCGATGCGGATTATGCAACGAACTTAAACAAGCTAGTAAGAAGCAACTTTGATTTAATTTACGGAATTGGATTTTTAATGACAGATGCGATTACGAAAATTGCGGAACAAAAACCGAAACAAAAATTTGCGATCGTTGACAGCGTAGTTGACAAACCAAACGTAGCGAGCATTACATTTAAAGAGCATGAAGGTTCGTTCCTTGTTGGTGTTGTCGCAGGGCTTACAACAAAAACAAACAAAATCGGGTTCGTTGGCGGTATGGAGATTCCGTTAATTGAGAAGTTTGAAAGCGGATTCCGCGCAGGAGTAAAAGCAGTGAACCCGAAAGCGACAGTCGAAGTGCAATATGCTGGTGCGTTCGATCAAGCGGATAAAGGAAAAGCGATTGCATCTAGTATGTACGCTTCTGGCATTGATGTCATTTACCATGCAGCTGGTGCAACTGGTAACGGTGTCTTCTCTGAAGCAAAAGACTTGAAAACAAAAGATCCAAGCCGCGAACTTTGGGTCATCGGCGTTGACAAAGACCAGGCTCCAGAAGGAGAAGTAAAAGTCGGTGACAAAACGTACAACGTGACATTAACGTCAATGGTTAAACGCGTAGACGTAGCAGTGTATGACGTAGCGAAGAAAGCGAAAGAAGGTCAATTCCCAGGTGGTAAAGTGCTTGAGTACGGTCTTCCTGAAAACGGTGTAGGCATTGCGCCAACTCAAGATAACATTAAACCAGAAATATTAAAAATTGTTGATGAATGGAAACAAAAAATCATTAAAGGCGAAGTGAAAGTGCCAACGACTCGCGATGAGTACAAACAATTTGAAGCGAGCTTGAAGTAAGAAAACCGAATAAAAAGGCTAGTGTACACTAGCCTTTTTATTCGCCCAAAATCGTTAAATAAAAAGTTACAAGTTTTTGTAACTTTTTATTTGATGATTTCTAACAGCTCATTTAAGAGGAGTGAATTTGTTTGGAATACGTAATTGAAATGCTTAATATTCGAAAGGTATTTGGCAATTTCGTTGCAAACGACAACATTACGCTCCAAGTGAAAAAGGGAGAAATTCACGCCTTGCTTGGAGAAAATGGCGCCGGAAAATCGACGCTCATGAACGTATTGTTTGGCCTTTACCAGCCAGACGGTGGAGAAATTCGCGTCAAAGGGCAACCGGTCAAAATCGCCAATCCAAACGTCGCCAACGATCTTGGCATTGGCATGGTGCACCAACATTTTATGCTTGTTGATACATTTACGGTGACGGAAAACATTATTTTAGGAAGCGAGCCGACAAAAGCAGGAAAAATGGATATTGCGCGCGCCGAAGCGGAAGTGCGCGAGCTCTCGGAACGTTACGGATTAGCGGTCGATCCGACGGCGAAAATTTCCGATATTTCCGTGGGAATGCAGCAGCGTGTGGAAATTTTAAAAACGCTTTATCGCGGCGCGGATATTTTAATTTTCGACGAACCGACCGCTGTTTTAACACCGCAAGAAATTCAAGAACTCATTCAAATTATGAGGGCGCTCGTCCGCGAAGGAAAATCGATTATTTTAATTACACATAAACTAAAAGAAATTATGGAAGTATGCGACCGCGTTACCGTTATTCGGCGCGGAAAAGGGATTGGCACGCTCAACGTTGCCGAGACAAACCCGAATGAGCTGGCGGCATTGATGGTTGGTCGTGAAGTGCATTTTAAAACGGACAAAAAACCGGCACAGCCTGGAAAAGAAGTGTTAGAGATTCAAGATTTAGTGGTGAAAGATGCCCGTGGTGTTACTGTTGTTGATCATTTGAATTTGACAGTTCGCGCCGGAGAAATTGTCGGGATCGCCGGAGTTGATGGCAACGGACAGACAGAATTAGTGGAAGCGATTACAGGTTTGATGAAAGCTGAATCAGGTTCAATTAAATTGAACGGAAAAGATATTTTCAATCTTCCACCGCGAAAAATTACGGAAGCAGGAATTGGTCATATTCCGCAAGACCGTCATAAACATGGTCTTGTACTTGATTTCCCGATCGGAGAAAATATGGTGTTGCAAACGTACTATCAAGAACCGTACTCGAAACGAGGCATTTTAAACTTTAAAGCAATCTATGAGAAAGCACGCCAGTTGATTGCTGAATTTGACGTGCGGACGCCAGATGAATATACACAAGCGCGGGCGCTTTCTGGTGGTAACCAACAAAAAGCGATTATCGGCCGTGAAGTAGACCGCAACCCAGATTTGCTCATTGCTGCACAGCCGACGCGCGGCCTTGACGTTGGAGCGATCGAGTTTATCCATAAACGCTTGATCGAGCAACGCGATCAAGGAAAAGCAGTCCTTCTTGTTTCGTTCGAATTGGATGAAGTTATGAATGTAAGTGACCGAATTGCTGTCATTTATGAAGGAAAAATTGTTGCGATTGTGGATCCGAAAGAAACAACCGAACAAGAACTCGGTTTATTAATGGCAGGAAGTAAACAGAAGGAAGCAGGTGTTTCTTCATGAGTTCAAATCGTTTGACTAATTTTCTCGTCCCTGTATTTGCAGTATTGCTCGGCATGATTGCCGGATCCATTGTGATGCTTGTCAGCGGATATGACCCGATTGCGGGATATTCCGCACTCATATATGGAGCGTTTGGTGATAGTTATTACATTGGCGAAACGATCCGTCAAACAACCCCTTACATTCTTGCTGGATTGGCTGTGGCGTTTGCTTTTCGAACAGGTTTATTCAACATCGGTGTTGAAGGTCAGTTAATTGTCGGTTGGCTTGCAGCTGTGTGGGTTGGCGTTTCGTTTGATCTGCCGAAAGTGATTCATCTGCCGCTGGCGATTTTAGCAGCAGCGGCAGCTGGAGCGTTATGGGCGTTTATCCCTGGCTTTTTAAAAGCGCGTTTTAAAGTACACGAAGTCATTATTACGATTATGATGAACTATATTGCGCTGCATGTGTCAAACGCTGTTATTCGTTCTGTGTTATCAGATAAAGGCTTTAAATCAGCAAAAATTCATGAGTCCGCATCATTACAATCGGAGTTTTTGCAATCGATAACGGATTATTCAACATTGCATTACGGAATTATTATTGCGCTTATTGGTGCTGTCGTCATGTGGTTTCTCCTTGAAAAAACGACAAAAGGATATGAATTGCGGGCTGTCGGATTTAACCAACATGCTTCGCAATACGCTGGAATGAACGTACCGCGTAACATCATTTTAGCGATGGTCATTTCTGGTGCGTTTGCCGGGGTTGCTGGTGCAATGGAAGGTTTGGGTACGTTTGGAAACATTTCTGTTAAGGCAGGCTTTACTGGTGTCGGTTTCGACGGAATCGCCGTTGCTTTGCTTGGAAGCAACAACGCCTTTGGTATTATTTTATCTGCATTTCTGTTCGGCGCCTTGAAAGTCGGAGCGCTTGAAATGCCGTCAAGTGCAGATGTGCCGACTGAACTTGTTGATATTGTGATTGCGCTCATTATTTTCTTTGTTGCATCTAGCTATTTAATTCGTTTATTACTATCTCGTTTTCAAAAGGAGGGAAAATAAGTGGGCGTTTATGAAACTTTACAAATCATTGTTCCTTCGGCGATTTTCTTTGCCGCTCCACTTATTTTCACGGCGCTTGGCGGTGTGTTCAGCGAGCGTTCCGGTGTCGTCAACATCGGATTGGAAGGGTTAATGGTCATCGGAGCGTTTACAAGCGTTGTGTTTAACTTAACGTTTGCCGATCGGTTTGGCGAGCTTACTCCTTGGTTGGCGCTTTTAGTTGCGATGATTGTCGGAGCACTTTTCTCATTGCTTCATGCAGTTGCTTCAATTACGTTTCGCGCCGATCAAGTCGTCAGCGGTGTAGCGATTAACTTTTTAGCGGTTGGGCTCTCACTTTTCTTAGTGAAAAAAATGTACGGAAAAGGGCAAACGGATCAAATTCAAATCGGCTTTGACAAAATCGATATTCCAGTATTAAGCGATATTCCAGTGCTCGGACCGCTCTTTTTCTCGAACGGCTACATTCCGTCATATATTGCAATTGCGTTAGCATTCATCGTTTGGTACATTTTGTTTAAAACGCCGTTCGGCCTTCGCTTGCGTGCGGTTGGGGAACATCCGATGGCGGCGGATACGATGGGGATTAACGTCACGAGAATGCGCTATATTGCCGTTATGATCAGCGGTGCGCTAGGCGGTATTGGCGGTGCGGTATATGCGACGATCATCTCACGCGATTTCAGCCATGCGACCATTTCTGGACACGGGTTTATGGCGCTTGCCGCAATGATTTTCGGTAAGTGGCACCCGCTTGGTGCGATGGGGGCAGCCTTGTTCTTCGGAGTGGCACAAAGTTTGAGCATCATCGGTCAAACGATTCCGTTCTTAAAAAATGTGCCAACCGTTTACTTATTAATTGCACCATATGTTTTAACCATTTTAGCACTTGCTGGATTCATCGGCCGTGCCGATGCACCAAAAGCGCTAGGAACGCCGTATGTAAAAGGAAAACGATAATGAAGCGAAGAACTCGACAGCGATTGTCGGGTTCTTTTTTTGCATTTTTCGCTGTGGAAAAGGTATATTGGTGGTAAGGCAAAAAAAGATTAGGGAATATTAAGAGAAAACGAAGAGGAGGAATTTCTTTGATTCGTGAATATATCACAACGATGAAAGGATTTCGGACGCATTTGCTGCCAACGGATAAATATAAAACAAATACGCTTGTGTTGAAAATGAAAGCTCCGTTGGCTAAAGAAATAGTGACGTTGCGCGCCCTTTTGCCGTATGTATGGCAGAGTGGCACGAAGACGTATCCGAGTATGAAAGCGCTTCGTACGCATTTAGATGAATTATATGGCGCGACATTAAACGTCGATTTAACGAAAAAAGGAGAATATCATATTATTACCGTTCGCCTCGATGTAGCGAACGAAAAATTTTTAAAAGAGCAGCCGTCACTTCTTCGCCAAGCGGTTCAACTGCTTAGTGAAATCGTCCTTTCCCCTGCTCTAGAGAACGGTCGGTTTGTTTCCCAAATCGTTGAACAAGAAAAGCGAGCGCTAAAGCAACGAATCCAATCTGTATATGACGATAAAATGCGCTACGCCAATTTACGCCTTGTCGAAGAAATGTGCCAAAACGAGCCGTATGCGTTGCATGTTCACGGACGGTTGGAAGATGTCGACGCGATTACACCAGAAAGCTTGTTTTCCTATTATGAAAAAGCGTTGCAAGAAGACGAAATTGACTTATATATCATTGGCGATATGGAGGAAACGAGCACGTTAGAAATGGCACAATCGTATTTCCAGTTTCCGAGCCGTTCGACGCAAGAAGCAAAACAAGCTAGCACGCCACCAAAAGCGATCACCAATGTTCGCGAAGTCGTCGAAAAACAAGACATTAAGCAAGGAAAACTAAACATCGGTTACCGTACGCACATTACGTATGAGGATGATGACTATTATGCGCTCCAGCAGTTCAACGGCATTTTCGGTGGCTTTTCTCATTCGAAACTGTTCATCAACGTGCGGGAAAAAGCGAGCCTTGCGTACTATGCGGCTTCTCGCCTAGAAAGCCATAAAGGATTGTTGATGGTGATGGCCGGCATCGAGCCAGCCAACTATGAAAAGGCGATGCAAATTATTCATGAGCAAATGAAAGCGATGAAACAAGGGGATTTCACTGACGAGGAAATGGAGCAAACGAAAGCAGTGATCCGCAATCAGTTGCTCGAAACGCTCGACACGCCGCGAGGGCTTGTCGAAGTGTTATATCACAACGTTGTTTCTAGCCGAAAACGTCCGATCGAGGAGTGGCTTGCGAAGACGGACGAAGTGTCGCGGGAAGATGTGATTCGTGTCGCCGAAAAAATCGAGCTCGACACGATTTATTTCCTCACCGGAATGGAGGGAGAACAATAATGGAGAAAATCGTTTATGACCAATTGCAAGAGCAATTGTATTATGAAAAAATGCCAAACGGGCTAGACGTATACATTTTGCCAAAAAAATCGTTTAACAAAACGTATGCAACGTTTACAACGAAGTACGGATCGGTTGATAATCAATTCGTCCCGCGAGGAAAAACAGAAATGAAGCGCGTCCCGGACGGCATCGCTCACTTCCTTGAACATAAACTGTTTGAAAAAGAAGACGGGGACGTGTTTCAACAATTTAGCAAGCAAGGTGCATCTGCCAATGCGTTCACTTCGTTTACAAGAACAGCCTATTTGTTTTCGAGCACGTCCAATGTTGAAAAAAATTTAGAAACGTTAATCGATTTCGTGCAAACCCCTTATTTTTCCGAGCAAACGGTCGAAAAAGAAAAAGGGATCATCGGGCAAGAAATTCGCATGTACGACGACAATCCGGATTGGCGTCTTTATTTTGGGGTGATTGAAAGCCTGTACCAACACCACCCGGTGAAAATTGATATTGCCGGAACGGTTGAATCGATTGCTGGCATTACAAAAGAACTGCTATACGAATGTTACGAAACGTTTTATCATCCGAGTAATATGCTATTATTTATCGTGGGGCCGGTCGATGAAACCGCGATGATGGAACAAATTCGCCATAATCAAATGAAAAAAACGTTCCTAGAAGCATCTCCTGTTCAACGTTTCGTATACAATGAACCAGAGGGGGCGGCAACACCTTACCGTGTCATTCCAATGCACGTACAAACGAGCAAATGTTTAGTAGGCATTAAAGCAAAGTATGTGATGCAAAAAGGAAAAGAAAAACTAAAACACGAGCTCGCGATGAACGTATTGCTTGATTATTTGTTCGGAAAAAGCTCGCCGCATTATGAGCGGTTATACAAGCTTGGTTTGATTGATGAAACGTTTGCATACGAATACACCGAAGAAGAACAGTTTGGTTTTGCGATTGTCGGCGGGGATACGAGTAATCCAGACCAGCTTTCCGAAGAGCTGAAACATATCATGTTGTCGTTTCAGGAATCGAAATTGACGGTAGAAGAATTGGAAAGGGTGAAAAAGAAAAAAATTGGTTCGTTTTTGCGTGCTCTCAATTCGCCGGAATACATTGCCAATCAGTTTACGCGCTATGCTTTCCATGAAACGAGCTTGTTTGATGTTGTACCTGTGTTAGAATCTTTAACCGTTGCGGATATTGCTCAAGTAGCGAATGAGTGTTTTCATGAATCACAACTTGCTGTTTGTCAAGTCGTTCCAAAAGAAGAAAGAACGTAAGCATCCTTTGAATAAAGGATGCTTTTTTAGGGGGATCTTATGATGAAATACGCGTTAATTACTGGTGCGAGCGGCGGAATCGGAACGAGTATCGCTCGGCAACTCGCTTCAGACGGTTACGGACTTTTTTTGCATTACCATCAAAATAAACTGCTTGTAGAAGGATTGCGGGAGGAGCTTGGTGACGTATGGAGTGTTGCTGTACAAGCCGATTTGGCAGCGGCAGATGGAGCGGACAGGCTTGTTGCGCAAATCGACCGCCCATTAGATGTCATTATTCATAATAGCGGCAATAGCTATTACGGATTAATCACCGATATGAGCGATGAAGATGTTCAAAAGATGGTTCAACTCCATGTGACTACCCCGGTGTTATTAACGAAAAAACTGCTTCCGCCGATGATTCGAAAAAAAAGTGGCAACATCGTCGTGGTTTCATCGATTTGGGGATTAACAGGGGCATCGTGTGAAGTTGTTTATTCGATGGTGAAAGGCGGGCAAAACGCATTCGTGAAAGCACTTGCGAAAGAGTTAGCGCCAAGTGGCGTTCGCGTCAACGCAGTTGCTCCGGGAGCGATTCGTACAGATATGTTGCAGTCATTTAGCGAAGAGGAATTAAAAAAAATGGAAGAAGAAATTCCGTTAGGGCGAATTGGCGAGCCAAACGAAGTTGCGCAGACAGTATCGTTTTTACTTTCTGATGCTGCTTCATATATTACTGGCCAAATCATTAGTGTCAATGGCGGATGGTATTGCTAATGTTTTGCCGCTGAGCGAATGTATGAAAAAACAACTATATGGTTAATGAGTGGAAGTATATTTTTGCGCGAACTAGGCAAGCTATAGGTGAAACTGAACAGGAGGAGGGAACGAAGATGTCTGTATTAGACAACTTTGAACAATGGAA
>NZ_JAPSMC010000018.1 GCF_026847645.1 Anoxybacillus sp. J5B_2022 | reverse complement strand
TTTCGCCAAGCGTTTTTAGATGAAGAGGCATACGCAGGCGGATCGGTAGCGGAGCATACAGCTATCGAGCAAGCGAACGAACATTTGGCAGAAGAAGAAATAAAGCAAACATTTTATAACTCATGAGCGATTAAAAAAAATCGCTCTTTGTTTTTTGAAAATATAGAAAAATATAACTATTAATGATATGATGGAAACGTAAAAACTTTTTAAGGAGTGGATGAGTGATGAAACTGAATGAACGAACAATTATTGATGGTTTTATCATGACCCGCTACACGATGGCGATTTTACCACATCTTGGTTCAGGGCAATGTTATTCAAAAGTCATTGAAGAAGACGGTGAGTACATCGTCAAAAAAAGGCCGATCGACATCATTGAGCGAAGCTGCGGCTATTATGGAGCGAGTTTAAAAGGGAGAAAAGAAGGAACAAAAGCCATTATCGGGATTACGCACAAAGCACCGATCGCCGTTGAGCCACTAAATGAAATTTATGTGTTTCCAACAGCCTCACCAAATGACGCACATTGCGTGTGGATCTCGCATATGCATGTCATGAAATATGAGCCTTCTCACCGGGAGAGAACGATCGTCTATTTAAAAAACAACAAAAAGATTTGCCTCGATGTTTCCTACCACTCATTTGTCAACCAGCTATACCGTACTGCACAATTGCGAACGAAACTGTCCGAACGGATGGAAGCGCGCGAACGAAAAATGCAATATTTATTTCGAATGGACAAGCCAGAAGATTTAGAAAAACCTAGACAGATAAAAAAACAAAAAGATAATGAGCCGCAAGATGAAGCATAATAAATTTTTCATGCGGATTTAAGCTCTTTCTATTTATATTCCCCCTACAACCGTGTAAAATAAAAGTGGATAGCAACAATGTGAATGGGGAGTATTCATGGACGTTGAAACATTAAAACAATGGTTTACACTACAACACGTACTACAATTGCTCGAACACTACCGCTCTTTTGGAATGTTGCCGGGCGTGATCGTCACGTTACTGGAATCGTTTTTTCCGATTCTTCCGATGTTCGTGCTTGTCATGGCCAATGCCGCTGCATTTGGCTTATGGAAAGGCATTATGATTTCATGGATTGGGGCTTCCCTCGGCTCGATTTTTGTTTTTTTGCTTGCTAGAAAAATTGGACAAAAGCGATTCTTTCGATTTTTAAATCGCCATCAAAAAGTGAGACAACTTGTAAGCTGGGTAGAGCGCCACGGCTTCGGGCCGCTGTTTTTGTTATTTTGTTTTCCGTTTACTCCATCCGCCATTATTAACGTCGTGGCGGGGTTGTCACGCGTCAGCAGACAACAATTTATTTTAGCAGTTCTGCTCGGGAAAATGGTGATGATTTTTGTGATCAGCTTTATTGGCTATGACCTAGCAGCGCTGGCGAAACAACCGCTTCGTACAGTGGCGGTGGTTGTGATTGTTTTTCTTTTATGGTACGCAGGAAAGAAAGTGGAAGCGAAGTTTTCATTGACAGAAAAACCGAGCGAGGGAGATTCTTAAATTAGGTGAGCAACGGTATGAGCAAACGTCCAATCTATCGAAGAAAATCGGTCATATGGGGAATCGGATTATCCGTTATTTTAGTTATTCGGTTTTTAGTGTTTACCAATTACATCGTGGAAGGCGAATCGATGATGCCAACGCTCCAGCAAGGGAATTTGCTCATTATTAATAAATGGGGAAGCATTCACCGGTTTGATATTGTCGTTTTTCACGCCAATACGCAAGAAGATTACGTCAAACGTGTCATCGGATTGCCTGGGGACCGAATCGCTTATAAAAACGATGTGCTTTATGTCAATGGTAAGCCAATGGAAGAACCGTATTTAAAGCCGTATAAACGAAAATTAATTGATGGGAAATTGACCGGAGATTTCACGCTAGAAGAAGTGACGGGAAAAAAGGTAGTGCCAAAAGGGTGCGTGTTCGTATTAGGAGATAATCGTTTGAACAGTTGGGACAGCCGTCATTTCGGATTTGTGAAAATGAGCAGAATCGTTGGAAAAGTCAATGTACGCTACTGGCCAGTTCACGAATTTGCGACTCGATTTTAAAAGGTATTCAGCACAGAATACCTTTTTCTTTTTTAGTAAAATAAGGGATTTACTACAATCCTCTTTAAAAAAAACGAACGTATGTGCTAAAATAAGAGAAAACAATGGAAAATAAAGGTCAAAAACCCAACGACTAAAGTCGTGGGCTTGATTTGATGGATATGCGTACAGAAAGGAGGAAGCGGAACTTGCGTAAGGCGCAATTCCTTCCTAGTCTTTAGGCAGGGGCTTCCTTGCACAAGTTTCGTGATGATAATTATGTCGCTTCGCTTAATCATCGGAAGAGCAGGGAGAGGAAAAACGACGAAATGTTTAAACGAAATTCGCGAACAGCTTAGGCAGCAACCTGCTGGCCCGCCGATTATTTATCTTGTTCCGGAGCAAATGACGTTTCAATCGGAGTATGCTCTCGTGGAAACGCCAGGGCTTGGCGGAATGATTCGCGCCCAAGTATTGAGTTTTACGCGGCTCGCATGGCGGGTATTGCAAGAAACCGGCGGCATGAGCCGCTACCATTTAAACGAAACAGGCGTTCGGATGTTGTTAAGAAAAATTGTTGAAAAACAGAAAGAAGAACTTGTCCTGTTTGCTCGTGCGACCGATAAACATGGGTTTATTGAACAGCTAGAAGAAATGTTAATCGAGTGCAAACGTTACTGCATTACACCCGCGCAGCTTGAGCAAACGGAAATGCAATTACGCCATCGTGCCAGCGCCGCCGAAAAAGTGCTGGCGGATAAGCTGAAAGACTTGCGGCTTATTTACGCCGAATTTGAACGCCAGCTATTGCAGCGGTACGTCGATTCTGAAGATTATTTGCGGCTGTTAGCGGAAAAAATTCCGCACTCTCGCTACATCCAAGAAGCGGATATTTATGTAGACGGGTTTCATCATTTTACTCCGCAAGAATATATGGTGCTTGAACAGCTATTGTGCTGCGCCAAGCGGGTGACGGTCGCCTTAACCGTTGATGCTCCGTACAATGAACATCTTCCTCACGATCTACATTTGTTTCGCATGACGGGAAAAACGTACCATGAGCTTCGCAACATTGCCCTTTTAAACAACGTGTCGATTGAGGAACTAGAAATGTTGCAAGAAAACGTGCGTCATCGTGACGAGGCGTTGCGCCATTTAGAAATGCACTACGACGCCCGTCCGGCTGTTTCGTTTCCTAGAGATTCTGAATCCGTGCAAATTTATCAAGCGACCAATCGGCGAGCCGAAGTAGAGGGCATTGCGCGTGAAATAATTCGCCTTGCTCGCGACGAAAGGTACAGGTATCGCGAGATGGCCATTTTAGTGCGCAACTCCGAAGATTATCGCGATTTGTTTCATACAATTTTTGCCGATTACAACATCCCGTATTTTATCGATGAGAAAGAATCGATGATGCACCATCCGTTTATTGAACTGATCCGCGCAAGTTTAGAAGCGATTCACACGAATTGGCGATACGAAGCGATTTTTCGCGCGGTCAAAACCGATCTCTTTTTTCCGCCGGACAGCGATGTTCAAGCAATGCGCGAGGCGATGGATCAGCTAGAAAATTACGTACTAGGTCAAGGGATTTATGGAGCAAAGTGGCTTGAACGCTGGACATACCGTCGTTATCGGGGGCTTGAAGGCATTTCTGTGCCGCAAACGAATGAAGAAAAAGCATTTGAAGAGAAGCTGAACGAATGGCGGGAGATGGTGGCTGTTCCGCTTCTGACGCTACAAAAACGGCTGCAAAAAGCAAAAACGGGACGCGACATGTGCGAAGCGCTTTATTTATATTTTGAGCAGCTCGATATTCCGAAGAAGTTGGAAAAGCTGCGTGACGAAGCGGAGCAAAACGGTCAATTGCTTGAGGCGCGCCATCATGAACAAGCGTGGGGTGCGGTTATCGAGTTGCTCGATCAATACGTAGAAATTCTCGGCGAAGAAGCGATGCCGCTAAAACTGTTTGCGGCGATTATCGAAACGGGGCTAGATAGCTTGCAATTTTCGCTCGTACCGCCGGCCATTGACCAAGTGCTCATTGCTCATTTTGACCGTTCCCGCCTTACGGATGTGAAATGCGTATTTATCATTGGCGTGAATGAAGGGGTCATTCCCGCGAAGAAAAGCGATGGTGGCATGCTGTCAGAACAAGATCGTGAACTGCTCCATCATTTTTCGGTGCGCGTTGCTCCGCCAAGCCGGGAACAGCTGTTGGACGAGCCGTTTGCCTTGTATTTGGCGCTGGCAAGTCCAAGCGAGCGGTTGTATATGACGTATCCTTTAGCAGACGAAGAAGGAAAATCGCTATTGCCGTCTATGTTCATTAAAAGAATGAAAGAAATGTTTCCGTCTATTTTAGAAAAACAGTGGGGAAATGAGCCGCTTAGCTTATCGCTTGAGGAACAGCTTTCGTTTATTACGAACCATTTGACGACGCTTAAATCGCTCGCTGTCCAACTGCAAGCGTGGAAGCGGCAATACTCTGTGGAGCCGATTTGGTGGGACGTATATAACTGCTATACGGAACAAGGCGAATGGAAGGAACGCGCGAAAAAAGTATTACGTGCGCTGTTCTATGAGAATAAGCCGAAAAAGCTTGAAAAAGCGATAGGGAAAAAGCTGTATGGCCATAAAATAAAGGCGAGCGTGTCCCGCATCGAGCAATTCAACCGTTGTCCATTTGCCCATTTTGCTTCCTACGGCCTTCGTTTAAAAGAACGAAACGTCTTTCGTTTGGAAGCGCCAGATGTCGGCCAGCTGTTTCACTATGCGCTGAAAATGATTACTGAGCGGATTCGGGCGGAAAAACTTGATTGGGCAGAGCTGTCTAAACAGCAATGCGAGAAATTGTCGTACGAAGCGGTAGAACAAATTGTGCCATACATTCAGCAAGAAATTTTGCTTAGCTCCCATCGCTATCATTACGTAAAACGAAAGCTCCAACGAATTATGGCGCGCACAACAAGCGTATTGAGCGAACAAGCGAAACGAAGTGGGTTTGCGCCGTTGGAAGTGGAATTGCAATTTGGCGACAATGGGCCACTTCCGTCGCTTTTGTTTCCGTTAGCGGACGGCACGGTGTTAGAACTTGTCGGACGCATTGACCGAATCGATCGAGCGGAAAGTTCGCGGGGAGTTTTACTGCGCGTGATCGACTATAAATCAAGCAATAAAAAACTAGACTTTACGGAAATTTATTACGGCTTGACGTTGCAGATGCTCGCATATTTGGATGTTATTATCGAATATGCTGAGCAGCTTGTCGGAACAAATGCGTTTCCAGCAGGCGTGCTATATTTTCATATCCATAACCCGATCATTAAAAGCCCGAACGGGATTTTAAAAGCAGAAGAAGCGGAACAAAAAATATTGGAAAGCTTTAAAATGAACGGATTGGTATTAGAGGACTACGAAGCTATTCAGTTAATGGACAAGACGATCGATGCTGGCAAAGGATCTGCGATTGTACCAGTGAAAATCAATAAAGACGGGTCTGTCTCAAAAACGTCGGCAGTCGTATCAGAACAAGAGTTTGCGTTGTTGCGTCGCCATGTTCGGACTATTTTTCAGCAAGTAGGTATGCAGATGATAGACGGGGTTGTCGATATTGCCCCATATAAGCGGAAGAGCGAAACAGCTTGTCAATATTGCGAATTTAAAGCGGTGTGCCAATTGGATGAATCGCTCGACCAAGACCGCTACCGCCTATTAAAAAATGCCACATTGGATACGCTTCGTCAAACTGGGGGTGAAAATCAATGAAAAAACCAGAAGGAGTACAATGGACGGACGAGCAATGGCGAGCGATTGTGACGGATGGAGCACATACGCTCGTTGCCGCAGCGGCTGGATCGGGAAAAACCGCCGTGCTTGTCGAACGGATTATTCAAAAAATTATCGATGAACAGTGCCCGCTTGATATTGATCGGTTGCTTGTTGTGACGTTTACGAACGCCGCAGCGGCGGAAATGCGTCAACGGATCGCAGAAAGAATCGAAAAGGCGCTGGCGGAAAAGCCGCACTCGCTTCATTTACGGCGGCAACTCAGCCTATTACAAAAAGCGGCGATTTCCACGATCCACTCGTTTTGTTTAGAAGTGATTCGCAAGTATTATTATTTGATTCACATTGATCCTGTTTTCCGGATTGCGGATGAAACAGAAATCGAATTGCTGAAAGAAGAAGTGATCGAAGAACTGTTTGAAGAACAGTATGGAAAAGGAGAAAATGAGGCGTTTTTAAGTGTGGTGGACCGCTACACGAGCGATCGGACCGATGCCAATTTACAAACGATAATTTTACGTTTATACGAATTTTCTCGTTCCCATCCGTATCCGGACGAATGGCTCAACCAGCTTATCGCGTTGTACGATATCGCAGACGAAACAGCGATTGATGAGCTTCCGTTTGTGCGCTATTTATGGCAACATATTGACTTTCAATTGCAAGCGGCGCGACATTTACTTCAGCAAGCGCTTGAGCGGACGGGTGAGCCAAACGGCCCCGATTATCTTCGAGAAACATTAGAAGGCGATTTGGTGAAATTGCAACAATTAGAGGAAGCACGCAACGCTTCGTGGCAAAAGCTTTATGAAGCGTTTCAGGCGCTCACATGGCCGACGGCGAAGCGGAAGCCGAAAAACGGGACATATGATGAAGAACTGACGGAAGTTGTAAAAGAGTTACGAGACAAAGCGAAAGCGAAACTGAAAGACGTAAAAGAAGAATTGTTCTCGTTCCAACCGGAAACATGGCTTCGCCATTTGCGAGAAATGAAGCCGATCGTCGAGGTGATCGTCGACCTTGTTCAACAACTGGCCGAACGACTCCAAAAACGGAAAGAAGAAAAAGGCATTGTCGATTTTTCCGATTTAGAGCATTACTGTCTGCGAATTTTGCGGCATCCTTCGTCGACGCCGAAACAGCTACTTCCTTCTGACGCGGCCCTTGACTACCGCGCGCAGTTTGAAGAAGTGCTCATTGACGAGTACCAGGACGTCAACATGGTCCAAGAAACGATTTTGCGGCTAGTGATTCACGAGGAAGAAGCCGCGGGCAATTTATTTATGGTTGGGGATGTAAAGCAGTCCATCTACCGATTCCGTTTGGCTGAGCCGTTTCTCTTTTTAACGAAATATCGTCGGTTTTCACCAAATGAAGCAGGGACGGGCGTTCGCATTGACTTGGCGCAAAATTTCCGCAGTCGCCGTGAAATTTTGGACGGCACTAACTTTATTTTTAAGCAGATCATGGGCGAAACGGTCGGCGAAATTGCGTATGACGACGATGCGGAATTGAAGTTTGGGGCTGCGTACTATCCAGAAAAAGAGCATCGGATTGAGTGTATCGTGATCGATCGTGCCGATAATGGGGGAGAAGAACAAGACGAGGTAAATGAACAACAAGAGCTAGAGAACGCGGAACTAGAGGCGCGGTGGATGGCGCAAAAAATTAAGCAATTGATCGACGAGCCATTTTACGTATACGACCGTCATTTGCAAAAAGAACGGCGCATTATGTATCGCGACATCGTTATTTTGTTGCGCTCGATGCCATGGGCCTCGCAAATGATGGAAGAATTCCGGAAGCAAGGAATCCCAATTTATACCGAACTTTCATCGGGCTATTTTGCGGCAACGGAAGTATCAATCATGTTGTCATTGTTAAAAGTGATCGACAACCCGTATCAAGACATTCCGTTTGCAGCGGTGCTTCGCTCGCCGATTGTTGGATTGGATGAAAACGAACTAGCGCTTTTGCGGCTTGAAAAACCGAAAGGATCTTTTTATGAAGCGTTTTCGGCCTTTTTGACTAAACAGCCGTTAGGTGAAAAAGAAGCAGTGCTACATCATAAAATTGCACCATTTGCCGCACAATTGCCAACTTGGCGGACAGCTGCACGACAAAACTCGCTGGCGGAATTGCTTTGGAAAATATACCGCGATACTGGCTTTTACGATTTTGTAGGCGGCATGCTAGGCGGCAAACAGCGGCAGGCGAACTTGCGGGCGTTATATGAAAAGGCGCGGCAATTTGAAAAAACGTCATTCCGTGGCATTTTCCGGTTTTTACGTTTTATCGAGCGCATGCAAGAGCGCAACGATGATTTTGGCGCAGCGCGAGCACTCGGCGAGCAAGAAGATGTCGTACGGTTAATGACGATTCATAAAAGCAAAGGCTTAGAGTTTCCAGTCGTTTTTGTCGCTGGATTAGGAAAAAGCTTTAATATGCAAGATTTACGGCGAAACGATTTATTGGATAAAGATCTCGGCTTTGCGACGCATTTTGTTCATCCGCATTTGCGCGTCAGCTATCCGACACTCGCGCAATTAGCGGTGAAAAAAAAGCAGGCGCTTGAATTGTTCGCAGAAGAAATGCGCGTCTTATATGTCGCGTTAACGAGGGCAAAAGAAAAACTATATTTAGTCGGGACAGTGAAAAAGCTAGAAAACGAGAAAAAAAGATGGCAATCCGTACGGGCGCATGAAAATTGGCTGTTGCCTGATTATGTGCGCGCTTCAGCGAAAAGCTATTTAGACTGGATTGGACATGCGCTCATCCGCCATGCCGACAGCTTACCGCTTCATCACGGCCGCATTGAACAAAGCGAAATTGCTGTCCATCCGTCCCGATGGACTGTGCAAGTCGTTGCTGCTTCGGAGTTTTACAAGCAAGCGCATGAGCCGGAGCGAACAGCGGAGCAAATGAGCGAATTATTGCAACGGCTTGAGCCTGTCCCGCTGCAAAGCAGCTTTCATGAAGAAGTGAAACGGCGGATGAATTGGTTATATCCGCACTGGTCATCGACCATCTCTCGTGCGAAACAGACTGTGTCAGAATTAAAACGGCAGCGGGAAACGTTTGGCGTTCACGGCGATCAAGCGTTGTTGCGTCCGTTTCGCACGGAAATAACGGAACGGCCTCGTTTTATGCAGGCGAAAAAATTAAGTCCCACTGAAAAAGGAACGGTCATGCACCTTGTGATGCAGCATATCGACTTAACACGGGACATCACGGAAGCAGCGATTCGCGAACAAATTGCGAAAATGGTGCACGGGGAATGGTTGACCGACGAGCAGGCGCAAGAAGTGGATATTGCTAGCATTTTAACCTTTTTTCAAACTGATATCGGTCGCCGTCTGCGCCAAGCAGCGCATGTGGAACGCGAAGTACCATTCAGCTTGGCACTTCCGGCGCATGAAACGTATGCACAATGGAACGACGGGGAAGAAACGGTGCTCGTTCAAGGGGTGTTTGACTGCATCTTTGAAGATGAACAAGGATTCGTGCTCATTGATTTTAAAACCGATCATGTTCGTTGGGTGAATGATGTGCAAACATTGATGATCGAGCGTTATCGTGTGCAAATGGAACTGTATCGCCGAGCGATCGAACAAATTTGGAAAAAGCGCGTCGACGAATGCTACATTTATGTGTTTGACTGTGCGCAACTGTTTCCAATGTAGGAGGGGAGAAGGGTGCGAGTTTTGCATACTGCCGATTGGCATTTAGGAAAAACGCTCGAAGGCCGGAGTCGGTTCCGCGAGCAAGAACAATTTATCGATGAACTTGTTTCCATTGTGGAACAAGAGCAGATCGACGCCGTATTACTAGCAGGCGATGCGTTTGATACCGTTAACCCGCCAGCAGCAGCCGAGCAGCTCTTTTACGAAAGTCTTGCGAGGCTATCCGACGGTGGGAGGCGGCCGGTAGCGGTCATTGCAGGAAACCATGACCATCCGGACCGCCTCACGGCTGCGTCCGTGTTGGCGGCTACCCATTCGATTATTTTGCTCGGTTTGCCGACCATTGAGGTACAGACGATTTATGTTCCATCATGTGACGAAACGATGGTGCTAGCCGCCCTTCCGTATCCGTCTGAATCGCGGCTTTCGCAACTATTGGCCGCTGAGGGCGACGAGCAACAACTGCGTAACCGATATGACGAAAAAATTGGCGAGTTGTTTGCCGCGATGAATAAACAGTTTCGCGCTGATGCGGTCAATATCGCCATGAGCCACCTTTATGTCGCCGGTGGAGCGACATCGGATTCAGAGCGGCCGATTGAAGTCGGCGGGGCCTATACCGTTTCACCGGAACGGTTTCCAAAAGATGCACAGTATGTTGCGCTTGGGCATTTGCACCGCCCGCAAAACGTAAAACACGCCCTTCAGCCGGCCCGCTACTCCGGTTCACCGCTAGCTTACAGCTTTTCAGAAGCAGGATATGCGAAGTCGGTAACGATTGTTGATGTAAAACCCGGCCAGCCGGCAAATGTATTGGAAATTCCGCTTTCTAGCGGGCGACCGCTTGTCAAATGGAAAGCGACGGAAGGTATCGCGCAAGTATATCGTTGGCTAGATGAGGGAAGAGACCGAAATGCGTGGATTGACTTAGAAATTTACGTCGAGCATTCATTGACGCTAGAAGACATTCAGCGGTTGCGCAAGCGACATGAAGGATTCGTCTACATTCGCCCGCACTTTTTACAGAAAGAAGAATTCGCATGGGAAATGCGAGAAAACGTTCCGATGGAAACGTTGTTCGAACGTTTTTACGAAAAACAAACGGGCGGGGCTAAGCCGACAGCGGAGCTAGTTCGGCTGTTTATGGAGCTGCTTGCTGAGGAAGACGGGGGTGAATGAACTGTTAAATAATATCTACAAAATTTTATAAACATTTGTATACATTTTATATATTTTTCGGTATTGCCAACAAAGCGAAGAAAATGATTCAGGAGTTGGGTCAGGATGATTAAAACGTACAAAGTCATGCTTCTGCCCAACAATAAGCAAAAGACGAAGCTATTTCAATGCGCTGGTGTTGCTATATAAGCAGCAATAAAGATTTTCGTGCTTTTGAATGCTTATAATTATGTTATTCATAGTGGGATAAGACGAGATTATTGAATGGATTCACTGTAAAACATAAATTCAACTTATATAGATGGGCATATAACTTTACATTAGCACAACAACAAGAGAATGACAAACAAGGCGGTAAGTTTTTGAAAGACGGTGAAATAAGAAAAAGGCTAACGAAGCTGAAACAAACGAAAGAATATGCATGGCTCAATCAATTCTCAAACAACATCACAAAACAAGCGATCAAAGATGCAACGAATGCCTACAAACACTTTTTTGAAGGGCGGACGAAGTTTCCGAAGTTCAAAACGAAAAAACGAACGCGCCCAAGTTTTTATCAAGATACTTCAAAAATCAAAGTGACCGACACACACGTGAAACTAGAGAAACTCACACCTTCGAAAAAGAAAAACAAACAAAAATTCAATTGGATTCGTTTGGCGGAACGAGGTCGTATTTCATATGGAAAACATGTGAAATACGTCAACCCACGAATCGTGTTTGATGGACTGCATTGGTTTTTAACAATCGGTGTAGAAGAAGCCGAAGGGAATCATGAAACGTACAACGAAGGCATCGGGATTGATTTAGGTGTCAAACATTTAGCTACTGTCAGCAATGGCATGACATTTCCTAACATCAACCACACGCCGAAAGTGAAAAAGCTTGAAAAACAGATCAAGCGACTACAAAGAAAACTGTCGCGAAAATATGAAATGAATAAAATTCAAACCGAAGGAGGTGAATTCCGTTACAGAAAAACGGAAAATATCAAGAAACTTGAATTCCTTGTGTTGAAAAAACGCCGAAGGCTGAAAAACATACAGTTAAACCACACCCACCACATCACAACAGCGTTGGTGAAAACCAAGCCAGCGTATGTCGTGATGGAACATTTAAATACAAGTGGCATGTTAAAAAACCGTAAGCTATCCAAAGCGATTCAACAACAAACATTCCACGAGTTCAAACGACAAATGACGTACAAATGTGCATGGCATGGCATCGAGTTGATCGTGGCAGATCGTTTTTATCCTTCAAGCAAAAGGTGTAGCCGTTGCGGTCATGTGAAAGAGAAGCTTTCTTTATCCGAACGAATATACCGCTGTGAAGCGTGTGGGATGGAAATCGATCGTGATTTGAATGCTAGCATCAATTTGAGAAACTATGCCACATCTAGCATATAGCACGACATGTACCCATACGTTAGTGGGGAAGTAAAGCCTTCGGAGCGCCGCACAAAACGAGAGTAGCTTTGGCGAAATCGGACGCGATGAACAAGGAAGGAAACGTAGACCTTTATAAGTTTCTTATAAAGTCTTGTAAGTTTTCTGTAACGGTGTGGAGCAATGAAGCCAATTCGCTTAACCGTGGCAGGATTACATAGCTTCCGCGAAAAGCAAACGATTGATTTTGAAAAGCTGTGCGAAGGTGGGCTTTTTGGCATTTTCGGACCGACGGGAAGCGGGAAATCGTCGATTTTAGATGCGATGACGTTGGCATTATACGGCAACGTGGAACGGGCCGCGAACAATACGCACGGCATTATGAACCATGCAGAAAACGAGCTATCCGTTTCATTCACGTTTGAATTAATGAACGCCGCCGGAAAAAAGCGATATACGGTCGAACGAACGTTTAAACGGAGCGATGAATGGCGCGTCAAAACGGCCATCAGCCGCTTGATAGAAGAAGGAAGCGAACGGGTCGTGCTGGCGGACAAAGCGCGGGATGTCGATGAACGAGTGAAGCAGCTGCTCGGATTAGAAATGAAAGACTTTACTCGCGCAGTCGTTCTTCCCCAAGGGAAGTTCGCGGAATTTTTATCGCTAAAGGGCGTAGAGCGGCGGCAAATGCTCCAACGGCTGTTTAACCTTGAACGATACGGTGACGAACTGAACGAAAAATTAAAAACAAAACTGGCAACGGTAATGGCAAATTTAGATGCGATCCGAGCTGAACAGGCAGGGCTTGGCGACGCTTCTCAAGCAGCGCTTGCGGAACAAAAACGGCAGCTAGAGGCGCTTGAGTGTGAACTTGAACTACAAAAAGAGCGGCTCGCGCAAATAATCGAACGCTATGAGCGAGAGAAACAACTATGGCAATGGCAGAAGGAAAAAGAATACGCTGAACAGCAGCTAGCTCTATGTCAGCAAAACGAAGAAACGATCGCCCACCTCGAACGAAAGCAAAAGCGAGCAGAGGAAGCGGAGCGATTGCTGCCGTATCTTCAACAATACGAACAAACGAAGCAGGAGGCCGAGAAGTGGGCAAAGGAGTTGGAAACAACAGAAAAGCAGCTGCACGTTGTACGGCAACAATATGAGCAAGCGGCGGAGGCATACCGTTTGATTCGAACGAAAAAAAGCGAGGAAGAGCCGAAGTGGCTGCAAAAAAAAGAGCAGTTGTTACAGGCGCAACAGCTGTTTGAGCGGATGAAAAGCATCGAACAAGAGATCGCAGCGAGCGGAAGTCAGCTTGCGACTCTCACGGAAAAAGAAGAGCAAATCAAACAAGCTCTCGAACAACTATCCGACCTTTACGAACGTGCATTGGAAAAACAAAAATGGCTAAAAGAATCGTGGCAACAAAAACAAGTCGACGTGCAACGAAAAGAACGTATTTACCAAGCATACGAAGAAAAAAGAGAAATTCATTCACTGGAGCGGGCGCTTCAAGAAATTCGTGACGAATGGCGGCAAAAGCAAGCGCAGCATGACGAACTTGTAAAAATAGTACAGGCGGAAGCAGAACGATGGGAAACTTTCAAGAAAAAAGAGCGAGCGCATTTTCATCGAACCGAAAGGCTATATCACCTTGTGTGTGAGCACGAAACGGAGCTAGAAAAGCTGCTTTATAAAATGAAACAGGCACAAAAAGCAGCCCAACAAGAGCGAATGCGTCACACAGCTGCTTTGTTAGCTGCGACATTGCAAGCCGGTAGCCCTTGTCCCGTTTGCGGCTCTGTTCACCATCCACAACCGGCACAGCCGCCGACTAGCGAGAACGAACAACAGCTCGAAGAATGGGAGCAGCAGTTAGAGCAAGCCCAGTTACTTGTTCAACCGCTGCAAACGTTGAAAATGAAGATACAGCAATTAGCAGAGCTTATGACGGCGGGAACAACAGAGACACTATTAGCAAGCGATGCTGAAAAAGTAAAGAGGGAAGTGGAAAGTGCAAAAGAACGTTCGTTCACGGAACAATTAAAGCATATTTCCGTAGAAGTGAAAGCGTTGCAGCAAGATTATGTGCAATGCCAAGAAGCAACAAATGAGCTATTGAAACAGCGAAAAATGCTAGAAATGAAGCAACAAGAGTTATTGCACCAACAAGCGGCGTTGGAACGGGAAATAAACGAACGGGGCGAAAAATACAAGGAGCGCATGCTTGTTCGTGAGGAGCGGCTGCAAAAGTGGCGGGAGATATATCCAGATTTAGTGTTTGAAACGATCGAACAAACGATGAAACAATTGCAAGCAGATGAAAAAGAAGCGCAGTCGCTGCAAGAGCGCATTGAGAAAAGCATCCGTTTTTTAGAAGAAAAAAATAATGAGCGCGAACAACTGAAAGAACAGTGGCAACAGCTTGAACGGGCAAAAGCAGAACAAGCTACATTGCAACAAATGAAACAGCAGCAATACGAAGAATACGAACGGGCACTACCGTTTCAAGTGAAGCCAGAAGAGGTTGCTCATTTACTAGCAAAAACGGAGCAACAGATAGTACAACTGCAACAGCAAGAAACAGAAACGTACGAAACATGGACGCAGATACAACGGCAATACCAAGTGCTACAAGCAAACTATCAGGCTGCGCAGCTGGCGTTTTTGGAAAGTAACAAGCGCTGGGAACAAGCGCAAGCCGAATGGAATGAACGACTGGCGAAAAGTGAGTGGTCGTCAAATGATGACATCCGCCAAGCGCTATTAACGGTAGAAGAGAAAGCGGCTATTTCTGAACAGATCGCGCAGCATCGTGACAACAAGCTCAAATGGCAAAACGAATGGAAACGAATTACAACGATGATGAATGGGGAAGAAATGACAGAAGAGCAATGGCGCCAAACAGAACAGCTACGCCGCGAACAAGAAACGAAGATGACGGAATGCATTGAACGAGCCGCTTCAGCAAAAACGAAAATGGAAGAGTTGCAAGAAAAACACGTCCGTTTTCAAGAGCTCGAACGGCAACGAATCGTTGTAGAAAGGCTAGTTAATCAATACCGCGAGCTGCAAAGTGTACTACGCGGCAATAGCTTCGTCGAGTTTATCGCAGAAGAGCAACTCATTCGTGTGACACGCGATGCTTCTGAGCGACTTGGTGCGTTAACGCGGCAACGATATGCGATTGAAGTTGATTCCGAAGGCGGCTTTATGATCCGTGATGACGCTAATGGCGGAGTTCGTCGCCCGGTGACGACGTTGTCAGGTGGAGAAACATTTTTAACATCCTTATCATTGGCGCTTGCTTTATCTGCGCAAATTCAATTGCGCGGTGAATATCCATTGCAATTTTTCTTTTTAGACGAAGGCTTCGGCACGCTCGATAGTGAATTGCTCGATGTCGTCATTACGACGCTTGAAAGGTTGCAAGCAAACGATATGGCAATCGGTGTGATCAGCCACGTTCAAGAACTGCGTGCCCGCCTGCCGAAACGGCTTGTCGTCAAACCGGCAGAACCATCGGGGCGCGGCACACTCGTCAGTTTAGAAATAATGTAAAAAGGTGGGATTATTCCCACCTTTAATTATTGCCAGCAACATTGCTGTCAAACACATCAGGATCAAACGTGTTAGTCAAACTGATCCCGTTATTCGTAATAATAAAATCTCCAGTATTGAATCCTCCGGCACCTCCTAGTGTTTTCGTGGCTATTTTCGGTGCAATGTAGAGCGTATCCCCCACTTGGAACACGGCACCGCTTCCTATATTTGTAATCTTAATCGGACCGACTACTGCAGGCATATTTATCCATCCTTTGTTATGCGAATCGCTGTTTTTGGAGTGGGGGCGATGGAATCGGCTAATTGGCGAATATGTTTAATTCTCGTTTCGCCGCTAATCGTGGAAGTAGAGCCAATATGAACGACGGACGCTGTCGAAGCAGCGATCAAATAAACGGAACGAACCGACAAAACCGGGGACTCATTGAGGCGATACGTGCGAACAGAGGCGGGGACATCGAGCTTTGGAATCGGTTTAGTAAGCACCGGAAATCCCACTTCTCCTTCGCCTCCATAAAAAAGCTCATATTGCCGTTGAACAGCTAATACGTTCGAGCGGGCGGTAATTTCGCGTGAGTCGCCAATTTGCAGAACGGAACTGAGAAGAAACACTTTACTATTGAGTAGCTGAACCATTGATAATCGTTTCACGGCGCAGACAACCTTTCATCTAGTAGTTTATGACCCTTTTGGCGTAAGCGGAACGAACGGACCGATAATCAACGATTCCGGCGGGGTATCAAAAGCGGATGCAAGATTAATGATGTCAGCATCGCCGATTAAAAAGATAGATGAACTCGTGACGGCCGTCAAATAAATATCGCCGATTTGTATTTCACGGTTAACGACGGTATAATTCATCTTTCTCCTCCTTGCTTTGGTAAATGTTTCATAAAACTGTCTAACGATTGCTCAATGTCTTGTTTGACTTTATTGACAATTTCCGTTTCCACTGCTTCGGAAGAACTCGGATCTGGAACGTAGCCGCTATTCATTTTTTGTTGCAAATAAAAGTGAATTCGTTCATCGATTTGCCGCTGAACGTCTTGCAAAATAAATTGGCGATACGTTTCATCGAGCGGATAGGCATATTTTGTTTCCAACTGTTCCAATATCGTTTTACAGTCGTTCGCTAAATATTCGTTAATTTTGCTTTGAATGCTGCGGAACAATACCGGCTCTGGCTTCGGAACGACCGTTTTTTCAGGACTGACGGAAAAATCTTCAATCAGCGTGCCCCCGTTCGGTGTCAGCCCGATATTTAACGTTCCTTCCAACGTTTCGACTTTTAGTTGGTCAAATTTATATTCAATTTTTTCGATCATCGTTTGCGGACGTTGTTTTAACTCTTGAATTTCTTTTTCAAGGTGAGCAATCTGCTGTTCGAGATGCTTGATTTTATTTGTCTGCCAAGTTAAATAATGGTGCAATTTTGTGAAGTAATCGTGTGGAAACGAAGTGCTCATGTGGCGATCATCCTCTCAAAGGTCCCCTCTCTTTCTAGTATATGAACAGCTACTCGTTGTCATCACTTTTTTGGCGAGTCGCAGAATGAAGCGGAACCAACGGAGTGAACGGACCAGCCAACTTCGCTTCCGGAGCGGGTTGAGTAAATCCGCCTGTATTGCTTAACGTTGAATGCGCTTGAATGCTACCGGCACTGCCGATTTGCAAGACAGATGAGTTCGATACGGAGCCGATTTTCAATTGATAAATCCATATACTTTGATTGATATAGAAATTCATCGTTCCCCTCCTTTACGCGTTGCCGACAATATTTTCATCTGCCACATCTGCATCGTTTGTGTTTGTATTGCTGTAATAGTTATAAACATGCAACCCGTTTCCGGTATTGAACGAGCCAGCACCAGCAAACGTTTTAGCAACGCTGTACGGAGAAATCGCAAACACATCGCCGATATGAAAAACCCCGCTGCTCCCGATGCTGTTCAGTTTGACGACTCCAACGAATGCGGGCATACATAAACACCTTTCTTTCGTTCTCAGTATATCGTATGGGCATGGGCGGGAAAAGGTGCGGTTAGTTGTTTGCTACATTGTTTGCATCGGCAATGTCTGGATCTGCCGTGTTCGTGAAGCTAACAAATGTATTCGTTTGCATAAAATCCCCGTTATTCCCTCCCCCTGAACCTAAATGGGATTTTACAGTGCTTTTCGGTGTAATTTGCAAGACGTCACCAAAGTTTACCGTTCCGTCGCCGCTAACGTTTGTAATTTTGATTGGTCCACCAATAAAAGACGGCATATGTTCACATCCTTTCTTATACGCCTTATTGTATTGTATGAAATCGGAAAGAAAGTGTTGAATGCGGGTAGATGTCCATACGTTTTTTTGTTTATTTCATAGAATAAAACATAAAAGATGAAAGAGGATGATGGACATGCCAGCGGTAATTATTGGTGGGGTGAAAGTGACGAGCGTTGGCGGGAACGGTACGGTCAATATGGGAGATGTGCTCCAAATCGCCCCGAAAAGTACGGCTAAATCGAATTCTGGAGCAGGCGGCAGCAATACCGGCGATTTTTTGCAAACGAATACGTTTTGCAGTGTCACGAATACGTTTGATGCCGATTTGAACGGCTCAAATAATATCGCCAATAAGTAAAAGCGTTGCAAAAAATTGTAACGCTTTTTCTTGAAAAATATGCTATAATTTTATTGAATTTTCAAACAAAAAGGGGGATGGGGAGATGAATGTACCGTTAGTATTAACGCAATTTTTAGACCGAGCGGTGGCGTTGTATGGCGAAAAAACAGGGGTCATCTGTGGAGAAAGAGAGCTTACATATCGGCAGCTGAACGATCGAGTGAATCAGCTGTCGCACGGACTAAGGGAGCTAGGGGTACAACAAGGCGATCGCGTGGCTTATTTAGCGCCAAATACGCTTGAAATGTTCGAAGGGTTTTACGGTGTCTTTCAGCTCGGAGCGATTATGGTGCCGCTAAACATTCGTCTAAAGCCGGATGACTATTTGTTTATTTTGAATCATAGCGAAAGCAAAGTGCTATTTGTCGACCAAGAATTATATTACTTAATTGTGCCGATTAAGGACAAGCTCGAAACGGTCGAGAAAATCATCGTTCATTACAAAGACGATGCTACCGATGAAATCGCTTACGATGAATGGCTCGCGCAATTTCCGACCGCGCCATTTTCCCGGCCAGAAATCGATGAAAATGATGTATGCAGCCTTCTTTATACGAGCGGAACGACAGGAAATCCGAAAGGGGTTATGCTGACGCATCGCAATAACTATCTTCATGCATTAGTTACGATGCACCATTTACGTGTATCCGACTGCGATAATTATTTGCACGTATTGCCAATGTTTCATGTCAACGGCTGGGGAGCGCCATTCTATTATACCGCCAATGGCGCAACGCACATTTGTTTGCGCAAGGCCGCGCCGGAACTTATTTTTGACTGCATAAAAAAATATCACGTGAACGTTATGCATATGGCGCCGACCGTATTAAATTCGCTGTTGCAATATTACGAACAGCACGTGCCAACGATTGATCATCCTGTTCGCGTCGTTATTGCCGGCTCAGCACCGCCGCCTGCGTTTGTGACGCGCGTTGAAAAAGAACTGGGATGGGAATTCATTCAAGTATACGGCATGACCGAATCATCGCCATTAAGCACTGTTTCTACGATTCGTTCGCATTTAAGCCACTTGCCGCTTCATGAACAATATCGCATGAAAGCAAAAGCTGGTCATGCGATGATTGGCTGTGAAGTAAAAGTGATCAATGAACATGGGGAAGAAGTGCCGCACGATGGGCAATCGATCGGCGAAGTCGTTGTTAGAAGCAACGGTGTCATGAAAGGGTATTGGAAAAATCCAGAGGCGACGATGGAAACGATTCGAAACGGCTGGCTCCATACCGGCGATATGGCGACCGTCGACGAATACGGAAACATTGACATCGTCGACCGGAAAAAGGATATTATTATTAGCGGCGGCGAAAATATTTCTTCGATTGAAGTGGAAGGGGTTCTTTATGACCATCCCGCGGTGTTAGAAGCAGCGGTCATTGCTGCTCCGCATGAAAAATGGGGAGAAACACCGCATGCGTTCGTAGTCGTTCGACCAGGCCATCATGTCACTGAACAAGAGTTGGTCGTCTTTTCCCGTGAGAAATTAGCCCACTTCAAAGCGATTACAGGCGTAACGTTTGTGAAAGAACTTCCGAAAACAGCATCAGGAAAAATTCAAAAAGTTCATTTGCGTAATGAATACTGGAAAACACACGGAAAAACAAGCCGGTATGTCAACTAAAATAATCGGGCGTCCGCCAGCGAAGCGGCGCCTTTTCATTTGGAGGGGAAGCATTTGAGAATGAAAGAAGTTGATAGTATAAGAGGGTTTGCGCTTTTCGGGATTTTTTTAGTGAATATGCTCGATTTCCATTCTCCGGTCATGTACATACGTCTTGAAAACTGGTGGAAAAGCCCGCTTGATCGCTGGACAATTACGTTCATTGATGTGGCGGCGCAGGCGAGTTTTTATCCGCTTTTTGCGTTTTTATTTGGATTTAGCATGATATTATTTCGTGAGCAGGCGAGCGAACAAGGGCTGCCGTTTCCGCGTTTATTTATGCGCCGAATGGTAGCGTTATTAGTGCTTGGGGGTATTCATGCGTTTTTCATTTGGCATGGTGATATTTTAATTACGTATGCAGCAACCGGAGTATTGCTTCTTCTTTTTCAGCAAGTTTCTTCCCGTGTTTGGCTGTTTACTGCACTTGTTTGTTACGTTCCTCGTGGGATCATCGCTATTTTATTAGTGGTTGCGGGGCGCACAGGAGAAAATGGGGTATCTGTTGAAGCGGAATCACTTGCGCGAGAAGCGTTAAAAAACTATCGGCATGGAACGGCTTCCGATATTTTTTGGCAACGCCTGCATGATTGGGTGTACGTGAACAATACGGAAGGGTTTTTATTCATTGCGATGACTCTCCTTTCTTTCGGATTGTTCGGCGGATATGTGGCGCAAAACCGATCGGCTTTGTCCGCGCGTACTATTAAGCGAGTAGCGGTCGTTTCTTTCTTGATCGGGCTACCGTTAAAGTTGTTGCCGTATTGGATGGGAAAAAATATGTGGACAGAGTATGTGCAAGATACGTTCGGCGGTCCAGCGTTGGCGCTGTTTTACGCAGCGGGAATGTGGCTGTTAGCGCAAAAAAGATGGGGAGTGTTTGACTATTTAGCAGCAGCCGGCCGCATGTCGGTCACGAATTATTTACTTCAGTCGGTGCTTTGCACGTTTGTCTTTTACAGCTATGGGCTCGGCTTGTATGGGAGCGTTCGTCCTCTATATGGAACGATAGGGGTCGCTGTAATTTACGGCTTGCAAGCGATCGCTAGCCGAAAATGGCTGCAGCACTTTTATACCGGTCCTGTCGAGTGGCTATGGCGAGCAGTGACATACGGAAATTGGCCGCTATTTCGCCGGCGGTCATAAATAAAAGAAGTCCCTCGGCTAGCTACTGAGGGACAGGCGACAGGGAATGCTCTGGAGCAGGAAACATCGGTAACGTCTTTTTTACGTATTGATTAATCAACTCGTCCAATTCTTGACTGCATTGAATCGTTTCTTTTGCTGTGAAACCGTATGTTAAAGCCATTTCGATCATTTGTTGTCGCTTTTCTTCAATCAACATGATCATTGTTTTCACCAACGTTTAGTTATTCTCATTTCAAAGGTGCAAAAACCTAGTTACAATCATTATACACGGAATGGAAAAAAAGGAAAGGATTTCGTGAAAATAAGACATAATATTACAAATTTCTACAAAATTTTTAGTAGGGTTTTCGCAAACGAAGACGAATATATGTTATCGAAAACGAAAAATGAGGAGATGTGGAAATGAAATTTGTTACAGCTGAACGAAACAGCGCTCGATTCATTGGGGTTGTCACAGAAAATGAAGCAGTCATCGACTTGCGGTTGGCAGAACAAATGATGGAGTCATCTACAACGCTACCAGAAACGCTCGTTGAGTGCATCGCGCTCGGGGATGTGTTCATTCAGAAAGTTCGTGAACTACTCGCCTGGGTAAAGGCACATCCGTCGCCGCAATACGTCTATTCGCTCGAGGAGGTTCGATTGTTGGCACCGATTCCGCGGCCGCTGAAAAACATTTTTTGCGTCGGGAAAAACTATGTCGAACATGCGCTTGAGCTAGGCAGCGCCGCTGATATTCCGAAACATTTAATGCTGTTTTCCAAAGTGCCGACAACGGTGGTTGGACATGAAGAAACGGTGTTGCGCCATCGGGATGTGACAAACGAACTGGACTATGAAGGCGAGCTTGCGGTTGTGATCGGCAAAAAGGGAAAAGCCATTTCAGAAGCGGAAGCGCTTGAGTATGTATTTGGCTACACGATTATTAATGATATTACCGCCCGTGATTTGCAGCAGCGACACAAGCAATTTTTGCTAGGGAAAAGCCTTGATACGTCTTGCCCGATGGGGCCGTGGATTGTGCATAAGTCGCTCATTGCTAATCCGAACCGTTTACATATCGAAACGAAAGTCAATGGGGAAACGCGGCAAAAGGCAAATACGGAGCAGTTTATTTTCCCAGTCGAAACGATTATTGCGACGATTTCGCAAGGAATGACATTAGAGCCGGGCGATATTATCGCGACAGGAACGCCGGCAGGGGTCGGCAAAGGCATGAAACCGCCGCGCTTTTTAGAAACGGGCGATGTCATCGAAATTACGATCGAAGGAATTGGCACGCTTCGCAATTCCATCGGGGAATAAAAGAAAAGGGCACCCGTATAGGGAAGCCCTTTTTGCTTACTCACTAAATACTTTTTTTACTTTTTCAATCGCCCAATCGAGTTGCTCTTTTGTAATGATGAGTGGTGGTGCGAAACGAATGACTGTATCATGTGTTTCTTTACATAATAAGCCTTCCTGTTGTAGTTTTTCGCAATAAGGGCGGGCAGGCCCATGCAATTCGACTCCAATGAACAATCCGCGACCGCGCACTTCTTTAATATCAGGGTGTTGAATTTCACGCAGCTTCTCTTGGAAATAATTACCTAATTCCAATGAGCGTTCTGCGAGTTTTTCTTCGACAAGCACGTCGATGGCAGCGATCGAAACCGCGCAAGCGAGCGGGTTTCCACCGAATGTAGAGCCATGTGATCCAGGGTTAAAGACACCAAGAATGTCGCGATTGGCTGCAACGCAAGAAATTGGAAATACACCGCCACCTAATGCTTTCCCAAGAATATACATGTCTGGAACGACATTTTCCCAATCGCAGGCAAACATTTTTCCAGATCGGCCTAAACCAGATTGAATTTCGTCCGCAATGTATAGCACATTGTGTTCTTTGCACACATCAAACGCAGCTTTCAAAAATCCTTCTGATGGGATGTTAATGCCTGCTTCTCCTTGAATTGGTTCGAAAATAAACGCAGCTGTATTTGGCGTAATCGCTTTCTTTAATGCTTCAACATCGCCGAATGGGATGACTTTGATGCCTGGAAGCATCGGACCGAACCCGCGCTTATATTCCGGATTGGAGGACATCGATACCGCTGTCATCGTCCGGCCATGGAAATTGTCTTCACAGACGATAATTTCCGCTTGATCAGCTGGCACACCTTTCACATCATAAGCCCAACGACGCGCTGCTTTGACCGCGGTCTCGACTGCTTCAGCGCCTGTGTTCATCGGTAACACCATTTCTTTGCCGGTTAATTTAGCTACTTTTTCATACCATGGACCTAATTGATCGTTGTGGAATGCACGGGATGTTAAGGTGATGCGGTCAGCTTGTTCTTTTAACGCTTGAATGATTTTTGGATGGCGATGACCTTGATTGACAGCAGAATAAGCGCTAAGCATGTCCATATAGCGGTTTCCTTCAGGGTCTTCCACCCATACCCCTTCGCCTTTGGAGAGAACCACTGGAAGTGGATGGTAGTTGTTTGCGCCATATCGCTCAGTTAAATGAATGATTTCCATCGTTTTACTCATGCACGTTCCTCCTATTGCAATATTTTATACATCACTTTATACATTATATCAAAAAGATGATAAGGTTGTTAGACAGGAATCATATGTTTTATTTCGTTTTTTTAGAAAAACGTGTTATGATGGTATATATGTTGGGAAAGGAGGAGAGGATCATGACGCATGCGCATATTACTACGTGGGTGATTACCTTTATTTTGTTTTTTGTCGTGCTTTCATTGCAAAAAGCGAACTCGCCGAAAGTGAAAATGGTATCGATGTTGTTGCGCCTTTTCTATCTTTTAATTATCGTCACGGGTGCCCTTTTATTGCAGATGCTCGCATCCACACCACCGCTATATATCGTTAAAGCTGTTGTGGGGCTGTGGGTAATCGGGGCAATGGAAATGGTGATTGCTCGTGTGAAAAAAGGGAAAAGCACACAAATCGCTTGGCTACAGCTCGTAGTTGCATTTGTGATTGTTTTATATCTAGGGTTGAAGCTCCCGTTAGGGTTTCACTTATTTTCGTAAAACGACAATCTCGCGTGAGGTTGTCGTTTTAGCCGATTTGTGTGCAAATAAATCGGTTGCCTGTATGGAGTGTCATTTCAAAGCGATCTTTGCTAATGTTGCTTCGCTCGTAATAATGTTGGACGTTGGCGATTAATTCGGTGTTGTCAAAGATGATAAAGTTCACGCCGAGCTGCTTGGCAAACAACAATCCATTGTAACAATAGAGGCAGTCATATAAAGAAAAATGAAGGCTATTAAGCCATTCAACGAAACAAAAAAATGTTTTTTCTGGAAGCCCCTCTAGCCATTGCCGGTATGCATATGGCAGTAATTTGCGAAAGCGAACGATGTCTCCGTTATGAAGGGACAAGATGCTCCCACCTAAATGAACGATTCCGTTTTCTTGTAAATAACCGTGTAGCCATCGTTCGTGGCGGAAAATTTCAATTTCGCCCTCTGTCATTTCTTCTAATAGTGCTGCTTCTTCATGTTCTTCGTCGAAAAAAATCCATTCATCGTTGACACATTCGACTTCCCCGTGGATATAAGCCCGTTTTTGTTCAGGAATATAGGAAAGCAGCTGTTCTAAATTCATCTTCTCATCTCCTCTCTTTGTAATATTAAGAAAGTATAAAATTCGGAATTGTTGCTAGCTCTAAGCGCCATCAGCCCGAATCGCTCCCCCACACTGTGGCGGCAACACATTGAATTTTCTTCTTTGAAATTGCCCACGTAAGCTCAAGCTTTGCTTGGGATGAGCCTCCAGCTTGTGCGATTTTCGCCGATAGGCGGGCGCTTTGCGTTTTTCTTATTTTCGTTTTCGCCGATTTTTTCTCTCTTTATTCATTCCGATCGGACAATTCATCGAAATCCCCACATCTGCATACAATGAGAAAGGCTAAGGCAACATGCCCAACCGCGATGGGCACGTGTGCTTTGGCACACGAATGGGAAGGCGCCTGTTATTGCGTTACTGCATATCATATAGGAAAGCGATCTGTTTTTACGCTGATGAAGAGAAAGGATTGATTGATATGTGTGGGATCACCGGTTGGGTAGATTTCCAACGAAATATACAAATCGAACAAAAAACGATCGACAAAATGACGGAAACATTAGCGAAGCGTGGTCCGGATGATACAAACTATTGGCTAGTGGAGCATGCGGCGTTTGGCCATAAGCGGCTTGTTGTCGTTGATCCGAAAGGCGGCGCGCAGCCGATGACAAGGAAAAAAAACGGCCACGCATATACGATTTGCTATAACGGAGAGTTATACAACACCGAGGATCTCCGCAAAGAGTTGTTGAAAAGAGGCTATACGTTTCAAGGGCACTCTGATACGGAAGTGCTATTAACGTCCTATATCGAGTGGCAAGAACAATGCGTCGACTATTTAAACGGTATTTTTGCGTTTGCGATTTGGGACGAAAAGCGGGAGCACCTGTTTTTAGCGCGTGACCGTCTAGGAGTAAAACCGCTATTTTACCGACACGACGGTAACAGCTTGTTATTTGCTTCGGAAATGAAAGCAATTTTAGCTCATCCGGACGTTAAACGAGCTGTTGATCGGGAAGGGTTAGCGGAAGTTTTTGGTTTAGGACCGTCAAGGACGCCGGGGCATGGCGTGTTTTGTGATGTCAATGAGTTGCGACCAGCGCATGCGTTACGCTATTCACGCGAAGGGATGAAAATATGGCGTTACTGGAATGTGAAAAGCGATGTTCACCGCGATACGCTGGAAGAAACGGTAGAGCATGTCCGTTTTCTGTTAACGGATGCAGTCACGAGGCAGCTTGTATCGGATGTGCCGGTGTGCACGTTTTTATCTGGAGGAGTGGATTCAAGCGCTATTACGGCGATTGCAGCGAACGTGTTTGAGAAAGAAGGAAAAGGCCCGCTTCATACGTATTCGATCGACTACGAAGGGAACGAACATTATTTCCAAGCGAACGATTTTCAGCCAAATGCAGACGGCCCGTGGATTGAGAAAATGTCTCAGACGTTTGGAACGGTTCATCACCGCTGCACGATTTCCCAGCGTGATTTAGCCGATTATTTAACGGAAGCGGTCATCGTTCGTGACTTGCCGGGGATGGCGGATATTGATTCGTCATTGCTTTGGTTTTGTCGGCAAATTAAACAAAATTTTGTCGTTAGTCTATCGGGGGAATGTGCCGATGAAATTTTCGGCGGATACCCATGGTTTCACCGTCCAGACGATTTAACGCGGAACGGGTTTCCGTGGATGCGGTCAACAGAGGCACGCATCGGGATGCTAAAAGAAAAGTGGCAGCAAAAGTTGCGACTTGATGAGTATGTGCATACACGCTTTCAAGAAACGGTGGCGGAAGTGCCGAGGCTCGAAGGGGAAAGTGCCATCGAGGCGAAGCGCCGGGAACTATTTTATCTGAACATGATTTGGTTTATGAGCACGCTTTTAGATCGAAAAGATCGGATGAGTATGGGCGCAAGTTTGGAGGTACGTGTACCGTTTGCGGATCATCGGTTAGTAGAATATGTGTGGAATATTCCATGGGAGATGAAAATGTACGGCAACCGAGAGAAAGGGATATTGCGCCGGGCGTTGGAAGGATTGTTGCCTGAAGAGGTGTTGTACCGGAAAAAAAGTCCATATCCAAAAACGCATCACCCGCTTTATACGGAACTTGTAAAAGCGAGATTAACCAATCTATTGAACGAACGCTCATCGATCTTACATGAATTTTTTGAAGCGGAAAAGCTGAAAGAAATGATCGAAACGGGAGGAAAATCTTTTCAAGCGCCATGGTTTGGTCAGTTAATGACAGGCCCGCAGCTGTTGGCGTATTTATGCCAAGTTCATGACTGGTTTGAGCATTACGGCATTGATATTAAAGAATAAAAGGAGAAGCAGCGGCTGCTTCTCCTTTTATCACGCCATTCCAATGCGTTGTTGTACGAACGATTTCGTTTGCCAGTTTCTAGAGCGCCAGCGCCATAGCATCAAAAGTCCGCGCAGCCATTCGTCGGCGATAAAGGAAATCCATATACCGACAAGACCGAGCTCAAAATATACTCCGAGAACGTAGGAAATGGTGACGCTGACGCCGAACATCGATAAAATCCCCATATATACTGGGAATTTTACATCGCCTGCGGCACGGAGCGAGTTAATAATGACGAGGTTGAACGAGCGCCCCGGCTCTAAAATGATCGTTAGCAATAACAGCGTTTTGCCTGTTTCGATAATGTGTTTGTTCGTTGTAAAAAATGAAAGAAGAGAATCAGAGAATGCGAAACATACCGATGACATCACAACGGAAATGGCGATCGCGCTACGCAAACTTTTTAAACACCGGTCGTATGCATCATCATATTGTTTCGCGCCGACAAAATGGCCGACGAGAATCTGCGTTCCTTGGCTAATAGCGATTCCAAACAGCCAGACAAACATCATAATATTTTGCGTATAAACTCTTGTGGTTAACGCTTCTGTACCGAACCAAGTAATAAAGTACGTAATAAGCATTTGCGCAGTATTGTACGCCAAATGTTCCCCGGCAGAAGGAATGCCGATTTTCAACAAGTGACGAACGTGATAGAATGGCAAAGACAGCAGTTGCGATGGTGAAAAGGAGAGCTTCGTCCGTTTCACGAATAGAAGAAAAATGACGATAAGCCCAATGATCCGGCTGACCGTTGTAGAAATCGCTACTCCTTGGACACCTAACACCGGGATTCCCAATGGTCCGAAAATAAAAAGATAGTTTCCGATGACGTTTAAAATGTTCATGCCGATTGTCACGTACATCGTGTCGCGTGTGTATCCGTAGCTTTTTAAAATAGCCCCGATCGTCATAATGAGCGCTTGCACAAATAAAAAACCGCCGACGATGCTTAAATAAGCGTACGCCTCGTCTAATAATTTATGAGGCAGTTTCATGGCATATAATAATGGTTTGCCAAATAGCAAAAGTACGACACTTAATAGAAAGCTGAATAGAAAATTGGCGCCGATCGACACGAGCGATACTTCGACCGCGCTTCTCTTATCTTTTGCCCCAACATACTGGGCTGTTAAAATGGCTGTCCCCATCGCGATGAATTCAAACATGACGATGACGAGAAACACGATTTGATTGGCGACACCGACGGCGGCAACGGAATCGTCCGAATATTGGCTAAGCATAAGCGTATCTGCATTTCCCATCAGCATATACAATAACGTTTCAATAAATATGGGCCATGTTAGCGAAAACAACGACCATTTCTTTTCTTTTAGCATCAAGACAGCCCCCTTTCCATATTCCGACGTAAAAACTATATTTAGTGTAGCGGATTCATGGCATAATAAAAAGAGAGCAACACGATTCCATTTGTACATTTCCGACATAAAGTGAGGGTTATGGATGCATGTTATGTTTTCTGTGCCGCCGTTTCCAACGTTTATTAAAGGGGGAGAAGCGGTATTCGCGAAAGGAAAAAAACATTTTCGGCGGACGTTTACGGTGTTTGATTTGCTGTATGTGAAAAAAGGATGTTTATATATGGCGGAAGAGGAGACTTTTTTCGAAGTTAGAGCGGGGGAGTATGTCATTTTAGTTCCTGGACGAGAGCATTATGGAAACCGCGAGTGTACGGAAGATACGTCATTTATTTGGCTTCATTTTACGATTGAACAATATCAACTGGTCGAAAAAGAAGAGGTGAGCTGGCACGATCTTATTCAGCGGGAGGCGACGTATGTCGAAGCAGCACAATATGTGTTTTATGTTCCGCAGCACGGTAACGTGAAGCAAAGAGAGCGGATTGAGCAACTATTAGAACATATTGTCGACTTGAATGAATATAGTGCGCCTGACAGCCCTCTAAAACAGCAGCTTTATTTTTCGGAATTTCTTTTGCAGCTGCAAAAGCAGGCGCTCTATATTCCGATAGCATCCGAAAACGTGAGTGCCGAAGCGGTTCGATATATTCAAGAGCATTATCGCGAGCCGTTTGACATGAAAATGCTTGCTCAGGCGTTACGTTTTCATCCAGATTATATTACGCGCTGCATGCAAAAAACGCTAGGGATGAGCGCTATTCAGTATGTACACTATTATCGGCTCGCCAAAGCGAAAAAAAGGCTGGCGGAAACGAACGATACCGTCGATGCGATCGCGAAGCAAGTTGGATTTGAAGATGGCGCCTATTTCTCGCGTCTATTTAAAAAAATCGAAGGAATTACGCCAACAGAATACCGTCGCACCGTCCACCGAACATAAGAAAAGCGGAGGCAACTGTTCAGCTCTCGAAGCCAAACGTTCTTCCGACGAGAAGCGCTTTTTGCTTCGACGGAGGAAGCAAACGCGGAGGAGGATGTTAGTTCGTAGCTAGACATCATCGAAAAGTGGAGGCGATTGATTGGACAACAAAAATAAGCGAGGGTTTCCCTCGCTTATTTCCATTGCTCGATCAAGAGAATGAGAAAGCCGTATGGCGGGAGTGTTGCTTTTAACTGATCTGCTTCCGCAGCGAACTGCTCGTTCGTCCATAGGTCGGTGAGCCTTTTTCCTTTTAGGGAAAGCGGCAACGTGATGTCGAGTTTTCGGTCGCTATTATTGAGCAGGAATACAATCGTTTCTTGTTCATATGTTTTAGTATAGACGAGATGGTTTGTTTCGTCGTTCGCTTCAATAAAGCGCAGCTCGCCTCGTGAAAAAGAGCGATACGTGCGGCGCAACGAAATCAATTTTTGGACGTGGGCGAATAACTCGCGGTCTTGCTTTTCTTCCTCCCATACCATGCACTTGCGGCAAAGCGGGTCTTGTCCGCCAGTTAGTCCAATTTCATCGCCATAATAAATGCACGGAGTGCCTGTGAACGAAAGTTGGAAGGTGAACATCAGCTTCACTTTTTCCTTATTTTCACTGCATTCCGTTAAAATGCGCGGCGTGTCGTGGCTGCCAAGTAAATTAAAAGCCGCTTCATTCACGTTGTTCGGATATGAATGAAGCACGTTCGTGATCGTGTGGGCAAATTTGCTTGCTGTGATCTCATTTTTGGCGAAATAACGCAATACGCCGTTCGTAAACGGGTAGTTCATTACCGCATCGAATTGATCACCTCTTAGCCATGGCATTGCATCGTGCCAAATTTCGCCGAGAATGTACACATCCGGTTTGATCGATTTCACCGCCTGACGAAACTCGCGCCAAAATTGATGATCGACTTCATTTGCGACATCTAAACGCCAGCCGTCAATATCAAATTCGCGAATCCAATACGTCGCCACATCTAATAAATATTGTTTGACTTCTCGATTTTCCGTATTTAATTTCGGCATGGTTGGCACGAAGGCAAATGTATCGTAGTTCGGCAGCGGTTCAGTTTGTAATGGGAACTCGCGAATATGGAACCAATCTTTATATTTCGACTTTTCTCCATGCTTGAGCACATCTTGAAACGGAGCGAAAAAATATCCGCTATGATTAAATACCGCATCGAGCATGACGCGAATGCCTTTTTGATGGCAACGATCGACGAGTTGCTTAAACGTCTGTTTGTCGCCAAATTGCGGGTCGATTTCAAAATAGTCAATCGTATCGTATTTATGGTTGGACGGCGCTTTAAAAATAGGGGTAAAGTAAATGCCGTTAATTCCCAACTCCACTAAATAATCAAGACGCTGAATAATCCCTTCAAAATCTCCGCCAAAAAAGCTTGTCGGTGTTGGGTCGGCACTATCCCATGGAAGTGTTCCGGGTGGATTGAGAGACTCGTTGCCGTTTGCGAACCGTTCAGGGAAGATTTGATACCAAACCGTATCTTTCACCCATTCCGGCGCCTGAAAGACATCGATTTTATTTAAAAACGGGAAGCAGAAATAATAAGCGATGTCATCAGCAGGAGCTTCATTGAAAAACCCTTTTTCCGTATAGATCCATCTTTCTTCTCCAGCGAGCAATTCAAAGCCGTAGCGGAGACGACGATATGGCGGCGCAATGGCGATAAACCAGTAATCAAACGACGAATCAGAACCGCTTTTTGTCATTTGTTTTTTCGTAAACTGCCACTGGCCATCTTTCCAGACGTAGGGATCTCCATGTAGAAGATACACCGATTGAACATCATCTTTTTTTGTCCGCAACCGGATGTGCAATGTTTTGTCGTCGTAAGCGTAGGCGAAATGATCGGTTGGACGGTGGTAAACCGCTTCTTTCAGCATCATTCTCAACTCCTTAATGATAGTGCAATCGATTGCGCTTTGAATGATTGTTATTTTTACTATTATTCCAAAGATTAGATAGATGCACATCCAAAAAATGTATAAGGGATTTTATGCTTAGAATAAAGGATTGTAGTAAAAAAGTCAACATATGTTCAGAAAATGTTCAGAAAAAATGAACAAAAAATTAAAAAAAATGGTTGTCAAATGGGCAAATGGTTGTATAATTAGTGATAAGAGTTGCGCAATCGTTTTCACAATCAAACTCATCTGTGAAATTGTGAAAGCGCTTGTAATCTATTATGTTTACAATTAGGAGGGGTCGAAATGAAAAAAGCAGTATCTATTTTCTCGTCACTTGCTTTAATGACCGGAGTGCTGGCTGGTTGCGGTCCTGGCAAGGAAGCAACGCAGACAAAAAACAATGAAGGAGAAAAGAAAGCAGCTACAGCAGAAAACGGAATGCCGCCGAAGCCGGAAAAACTCGTGGTTTGGGAGGACGTCAAGCGCGGTGTGGCGTTGGAGCCGGCGATTAAGGCGTTTGAACAAAAGTATGGCATTAAAGTAGAGTACAAAGAAGTCGAAATGGCCACGAAGCAGCGCGATCAACTTCGCTTAGACGGACCAGCGGGAACAGGACCGGACGTCATCACTGTGCCGCACGATCAAGTCGGTCAGCTTGTGACTGAAGGGCTCATTCGCGAAATTAACGTAGATCAATCGGTATTGGATACGTTTACAGAGTCATCGCTGAAAGCGGAAACTTATAACGGAAAACTTTACGGTTTGCCAAAAGCAGTAGAAACGCCTGTATTTATTTATAATAAAAAGCTAATGGACAAAGCGCCGGCAACGATGGATGAGTTGTATCAGTTTTCGAAAGACTTTACAAAAGGAGACAAGTACGGTTTCTTGGCGCTTTGGGATAACTTTTACTTTGCGCACGGTATTATCGCTGGTATGGGCGGTTATGTGTTCAAAGATAACAACGGTACATTAGATCGTAATGACATTGGTTTAAATAACGAAGGGGCAGTAAAAGGTACAGAGTACATCCAAAAATGGTACAAAGAGTTGTTCCCGAAAGGAATTATTGGTGAAAACGGCGGTTCGACGATGGACGGCTTGTTTAACGAAGGAAAAGTTGCGTCTGTCATGAACGGTCCGTGGGCGTTCCAAGGCATGCGTGATGCCGGAATCGACATCGGTGTAGCGCCAATGCCGACATTGCCGAACGGCGAACATGTCAAAACGTTTATGGGTGTAAAAGGATGGCACGTATCTGCCTTCTCGAAAAACCCAGAGTGGGCAACGAAATTAATTGAATTCCTCACGAATGAAGAGAATGCGAAAAAACGCTTTGAGTTGACAAGAGAAATTCCGCCGGTGAAATCGTTAATTAACGATCCGTTAATTGCGAACGATGAAGGAGCAAAAGCAGTAGCAATTCAATCGCAATATGCCGTTCCAATGCCAAACATTCCGGAAATGGCGGAAGTGTGGGGACCGATGGCAACAGCGCTTCAGCTTGTCGCAAACCAAAAAACAGAGCCGAAGAAAGCGCTGGATGAAGCAGTGAAAACGATCAAAACGAACATTGAAACAAACCATCCAAGCAAGTAAAGAGCAGGCGGTACCTCTTGTTCGAGGTACTGCTTCCGCTTTTGACCGTTTGTTTATAGGTTCACAATCAATCGGAGCTCCTCGCGATGTTTGAGAAAGGAGACAGAACAATGGAAACATCAGTGTATCGCTCCAGCCATCGGAAGATCGCGCTCGGTCTATCCGTTGTGCCTGGTCTTGGCCAACTATACAACCGCCAATATGTCAAAGGCGTTCTTTTTCTTATTTTAGCAGTTTCCTATTATATCGTGTTTGCAGATTTGCTTGATATAGGTTTATGGGGGCTTGTGACACTAGGAGAAGTCATCGGGCGCGATCATTCGATTTTTTTGCTCGTAGAAGGCATTTTAGCTGCGATTGTTTTAGTGTTCGGCCTTGGGTTTTACGCTTTTAATTTGTACGATGCGTACAAAAATGGACAAAAGCGTGATTTAGGGCTTAAAACCAACTCGTTGCGTGAGCAATACCATACGCTCGTCGATAGCGGGTTTCCATATTTAATGGTGTCACCAGGATTTATTCTCCTTGTGTTTGTTGTCATTTTCCCGATTATTTTCGTTGTGTTGTTGGCGTTTACAAACTACGATTTATATCATTCACCGCCAGCAAAATTAGTAGATTGGGTTGGCTTGCAAAACTTTATTGATTTAGTCAAACTCGATCTTTGGCGGAAAACGTTTATTAACGTTTTAGCGTGGACGATCGTTTGGACGTTTGGAGCAACGACGTTGCAAATTGCTATTGGCATTTTCTTGGCGATTATCGTCAATCAAAAAGATTTAAAAGGAAAAGCGGCCATTCGAACGATTTTCATTTTGCCTTGGGCCGTGCCAGCGTTTGTATCTATCCTTGTCTTTTCCGGCATGTTTAATGAATCGTTCGGGGTCATTAATAAAACGATTTTAGCGTCGCTTGGCATCGGTCCCATTGATTGGATGACAGATCCATTTTGGACGAAAGTTGCGCTCATTTTCATTCAGTCGTGGCTCGGTTTCCCTTTTATTTTTGCAATGACGACCGGAGTGTTACAAGCGATTCCGGATGAATTGTACGAAGCGGCAATCGTGGACGGTGCTACGGCGTGGCAAAAGTTTACGAAAATTACGCTTCCGCTCGTGTTGTACGCGGTCGCACCAATTTTGATTACGCAATATACGTTTAACTTCAATAACTTTAACATTATTTACTTATTTAACGGTGGCGGTCCAGCTGTCTCTGGACAAAACGCTGGGGCAACCGATATTTTAATTTCATGGATTTACCGTTTAACGATGACGTCTGCGCAATACTCCAAAGCAGCGGCGATTACATTGCTTTTATCGCTTGTCGTTGTATCCGTAGCGCTATGGCAATTCAGAAAAACAAAATCATTTAAAGAAGAGGATATGATGTAACATGAATATGAAAAGGCAAAAAATCATCCGCTTAACGTTGTCGTATCTCGTCATTTTGGCGATGACGGTCATCATTGTGTATCCGCTTCTTTGGGTTGTCGGCTCATCGTTTAACCCAGGCCAAAGCCTGTCCGGCTCGAAGATGATCCCGGATCATGCGACGCTCGCTCATTATAAAGAGTTGTTTGATACGTCGAAAAGTGATTATTTAATTTGGTACGCGAACTCGCTCAAAATTTCAACACTCACGATGATTTTTTCCGTCATTTTAGTCAGTTTAACGGCCTATTCATTTTCTCGTTATCGTTTTATTGGACGGCAAAACGGTTTGATGACGTTTTTAATTTTGCAAATGATTCCGAACTTTGCCGCATTAATTGCGATTTATGTGCTTGGATTGCTCACTAAATTAATCGATACGCACTTAGGATTGATTCTTGTGTACGTCGGCGGGGCTATTCCAATGAATACGTGGCTGATGAAAGGGTATTTAGACACGATTCCGAAAGAATTGGATGAGTCGGCACGCATCGACGGAGCAGGGCATTTGCGCATTTTCTTTCAAATTATTATGCCGCTAGCGAAGCCGATCATCGCTGTCATTGCGCTCTTTACTTTCATCGCGCCGTTCGGTGATTTTATTTTAGCGAGTGTCTTACTTCGCAGTAAAGAAAAATATACGCTGGCGGTCGGGCTGTACGATTTAGTGGCAAAACAGTTTGGTAACGAGTTTACGACATTTGCCGCAGGTTCGGTACTTATTGCCGTACCAATCGCTATTCTCTTCCTTTCATTCCAAAAATATTTTGTATCAGGCTTAACTGCAGGGGGGACAAAAGGATGAGAGAAGAAAGGAAAGAATCGCTCAGGTTCTTTCCTTTCGCGTTATTTCGAGCTATATTTAAACAGTAGAAGTGGAATGAATGGGAGTGGGAAAATGATGAAACGGACGTTTTTTTCGATTTTGCTTGCGCTTCTCCTAGTGGTTGCGGCGATGCCGACGCAAGCAGCACCAACTGATGAGCGAACGTGGCAAGATGAAAGTATTTACTTTATCATGGTCGACCGCTTCAATAACGGCAATCCGCAAAACGACGCGGACGTAAACATTAACGATCCGAAAGCGTATCACGGCGGCGATTTGCAAGGGATCATCGATAAGCTTGACTACATAAAAGCAATGGGGTTTACCACAGTTTGGCTAACCCCGATTTTTCAAAATGAACCGGGCGGCTATCACGGCTATTGGATTTCTGATTTTTATAAAGTCGACCCGCATTTTGGCACGCTAAGCGATTTAAAAACGCTAGTGAAAGAAGCGCATAAACGAGATATGAAAGTCATTTTAGATTTTGTTGTCAACCATACAGGGCCTCATCATCCATGGCTGAACGATCCAACGAAAAAAGATTGGTTTCATGAGAAAAAAGACATTTTCAACTGGACCGATCAAACCGAAGTAGAAAACGGCTGGCTGTTTGGTCTGCCGGACTTAGCGCAAGAAAATCCGGAAGTGAAACGTTATTTAATCGATGCCGCCAAATGGTGGATTAAGGAAACAGACATCGATGGCTATCGCCTTGACACAGTCAAGCATGTTCCAAAATCGTTTTGGCAAGAGTTTTCGAAAGAAGTCAAATCGGTCAAAAAAGACTTTTTCCTGCTTGGCGAAGTGTGGCATGACGATCCGCGCTACATTGCCGATTACGGAAAATACGGAATCGACGGATTCGTCGATTATCCGCTTTACAATGCAATCACGAATACGTTGACAAAGCGCGATCAATCGTTACGACCGCTTTACGATGTGTGGGAATATGACCGAACGTTTTACGATCGCCCGTATTTGCTCGGGACGTTTTTAGACAATCATGATACGGTTCGTTTTACGAGATTGGCTTTAGAAAATAAACAAAATCCGATTACGAGAATCAAGCTCGGATTAACGTATTTGTTTTCGGCACCGGGCATACCGATCATGTATTATGGAACGGAAATTGCGCTAGACGGTGGAAAAGATCCAGATAATCGCCGACTAATGAATTTCCGTACGGATCAAGAAATTGTGGATTACATTAAGAAGTTAGGGGAATTGCGAAAACAGCTTCCGTCATTGCGGCGCGGTGATTTTACGTTGCTTTATGAGAAAAACGGAATGGCGGTCTTTAAACGGACATATAAAGGAGAAACCGCGGTCATCGCTATTAACAATACAGGAAAAACGCAAAAGGTCCATTTGACAAACGACCAACTTGAACCTGGAAAAGAGCTCCGAGGGCTGCTTGCCGATGATTTAGTTCGGAGTGATCAAAACGGATATGATGTGATTTTGAATCGAGAAACTGCCGAAATTTATGTGGTTGCGAAAAAGACAGGGCTGAATATTCCGTTTATTGTCATGTTAATAGCGATTTACGTGTTATTTGGCTGGTTTTTATATTATGCAAAAAAGCGGTCGAAACAGACGACGTAGGAGGCGGAGCAGATGCTTGAAGATACAAGTTTTGCGATTTTGCCAGAACAAAATGATGGAACGAATGAAGGACGCTTGATCGATATCGGAAATATGCTTGCTTTTTTGCGGGAAAAACATGTTTTTTCTTTTTCATGCGATACAGGTGTTGTCAAAATTCGTTTTTATCGTGAGGATGTAGTTCGTGTCGTTTTTCATCCTTTTGGAGAAACAAGTTTAAAAACAAGCGTTGCGGTTATCAAACAGCCAGAAAAAGTGGAAGTTGCAGCGCGCGAAACAGATGAAGCCGTTACGCTCACATCAACGAAATTGACCGTCGTGCTGCAAAAGCGTCCGTTCCGTGTCTTTGTTTATGATGATGCAGGGCGCCTCCTTGTCGCAGAAGGCGAAAGAGGAATGGCGTTTACGCATCGAGGACATGTCTATTGTTATAAACGGATGGATGAAGCCGATCATTTTTACGGCTTTGGTGAGAAAACGGGATTTCTTGATAAGCGCGGCGAAAAGATGACGATGTGGAATACGGATGTGTATGCGCCGCACAATCCAGAAACGGATCCGCTTTACCAGTCGCATCCATATTTTATGACGGTAAGAAACGGATATGCACACGGCTTGTTTTTTGACAACACACATAAAACAACGTTTGATTTTCAAACGGCCGATGACGAATATTGTTTTTCCGCAGAAGGAGGAGCTATTGACTATTACATTTTGGCCGGTCCGGCTCCGAAAGACGTGCTCGAGCAATATACGGATTTGACGGGGCGGATGCCGATTCCGCCGAAATGGGCGCTCGGGTATCATCAATCGCGCTATAGCTATGAAACGGAACAAGAAGTGAGAGAATTGATGCAAACGTTCCGAGAAAAAGACATTCCGCTCGACGCCATTTATTTAGACATTCATTATATGGACGGCTACCGTGTATTTACCTTTGATCGAAACCGTTTTCCTAATCCGAAACAGCTTATCCACGACTTGAGAGAAGAAGGTGTTCACGTTGTACCGATTGTCGATCCAGGGGTAAAAGCCGATCCGGAATATCACGTGTACCGAGAAGGCGTTCGCCGTGATTATTTCTGTAAATACATGGAGGGGAACATTTTCTTTGGTGAAGTGTGGCCGGGAAAAAGCGCGTTTCCGGATTTTATGAATAAAAAAGTGCGCAGATGGTGGGGGGGGAATCATCAATTTTATACGGATTTAGGCATCGAAGGCATTTGGAACGATATGAATGAGCCATCGGTATTTAATGAAACGAAAACGATGGATGTGACGGTCATGCACGATTATGATGGGGAGTGGAAAACACATCGCGAACTTCATAACGTGTACGGCTTGATGATGGGAGAAGCGACGTATAAAGGAATGAAAAAGCTGTTAAACGGAAAACGGCCGTTTTTGTTGACGCGTGCAGGCTTTTCCGGCATTCAGCGTTATGCAGCCGTTTGGACGGGGGATAATCGTAGCTTTTGGGAGCATTTGCAAATGTCGCTGCCGATGTGCATGAATTTAGGATTATCTGGTGTGGCGTTTTGCGGGCCGGACGTCGGCGGTTTTGCCCATCATACAAATGGAGAACTTTTGACGCGCTGGACGCAAGTGGGAGCGTTTATGCCATATTTTCGCAACCATTGCGCCATCGGGTTCCGCCGTCAAGAACCGTGGGCATTCGGTGAAACGTATGAGCGCATTATTAAAAAATATATACAAATGCGCTATGAATGGTTGCCGCATTTGTATACGTTATTTGCAGAAGCGCATGAAACTGGGGCACCAGTGATGCGGCCGCTCGTATTCGAATACCCGAATGATGAAAACACATACCATTTGTCGGATGAATTTCTTGTGGGAGATAACGTGCTCATCGCACCGATCATGACGCCGAAGACGATGCACCGAGTTGTCTATTTGCCAAAAGGGAAATGGGTCAATTATTGGACGGACGAGGTATTGGAAGGGGAACGTCATCACCTCGTTCATGCCGATTTAGAAACGTTACCGATTTTTGTGAAACAAGGTTCCGCCATCGCGCTCGGCAACGTCCGCCGTTCTACCGACAGCCCCGATGAACAGCGCTTCATTCACCTATATAAAGCCGATGAAGGCAAAGCGATGTATACGCTGTACGACGATGACGGTCAGACATTCGCTTACGAAAAAGGACAGTATTTCCGCATGCACCTCGAGATGGAGTACAGCGAGCATACCGTTCAACTGGTGACGAAAACGGAAGGAACATATGAACCAAGCTGGACATGGTCGTTGGCGATCCACGGAGCAACAGAGCAGACGAAAGTAATGCTGAACGGAAATGAGCAGCAAGGAACGTGGGATCGCGAGCGGAGCATATTATGGATCAAAAACGAGTAAAGGAGGGATACAATGAATGTGACGATTAAAGATGTTGCGAAACGAGCGAATGTTGCTCCTTCGACCGTTTCTAGGGTCATTGCAGATAGTCCGCGCATTAGTGAAAAAACGAAACGGAAAGTGCGGGAAGCGATGAAAGAGTTAGGTTATCATCCTAACTTTATTGCCCGCAGCCTAGCTAGCCAAACATCACAAGTGATCGGGATCGTCATGCCAAGCTCGGCTGATCAGGCGTTACAGCATCCGTTTTTCCCAGAAGTGATTCGCGGCATTAGCAAAGCAGCGCATGAAAAAAAATATGCGCTGCAAATGTCAACAGGGGAAAAAGAGGATGAAATTTATGAAGAAGTCATTGAAATGTTGCAAGGCCGCCGCGTGGACGGCGTGATTTTGCTCTATTCGCGTGTGAACGATAAATTGATGAAATATTTGCTGCGACACGATTTTCCGTTTGTCGTGATCGGAAAGCCGCATCAACGAGCGGAACAAATTACGCACGTAGACAACGACAACTACCGGATCGGAAAAGAAGCGACGCAACATTTAATCGAGCTTGGACATGAACGAATTGCGTTCGTCGGAGGGAATGAAACGTATTTAGTGACGGCAGATCGGCTATTAGGTTATAAAGAAGCACTCGAAGAGGCAGGGCTTTCTTATCGTCTGGAATATGTGATTTATGAAGAGTTTTTGCAAAAAGCGAACCAAGAAGGAATGCGAAACTTGCTTTCGCTCGACGAACCGCCGACCGCTTTAGTGGTTGTTGACGATTTAATAGCGCTTGACGTATTAAAATTGCTTGATGAAATGAATTTACGCGTTCCAGACGATATTTCGCTCGTCAGCTTTAACAACACGTTGCTTGCGGAAATGTCGCGCCCGCCATTAACATCGGTCGATATCCACATTTTCCAGCTCGGTTACGAAGCGGCGAAAAACTTAATCGAAAAAGTGGCCAATCCGAACGAACCGGTGAAACGAATCATTATTCCTCACAAGCTCGTAAAACGGTTCTCATGCGATTATGTGCGAAAGTAAAACGAGAAGACCACGCGCGTGTGGTCTTTTCGTTGAAAGAAAAAATTTTTTAATCGAGCGGGGGGATATCAATTCCCTCATTCGTGCTACCTGATCCGTTATAATACCGTGGGACTTTTCCTTGCAAAAATAAGTCAGCTATTTTCATTGAATGGGATATTTTCATAGTCATATCTGAAAAAGGAACGATAAGATTCATCCGAACACGAATATTTAGGTAAACTTCAAGATACGTATTATTGATTCCGAATTCTTTTACCTTTGTTTCGATATCAGAATTCGTATCTCCGATCATTTCAAATCGAACCGGCAATTTTGGACCTAAATTTGCGAGAAGAGCATTGCCTGTAGCCATACCTAGTGGAATATAATAAACAATTCCCCTTTGCTTTTTCGTTTGATCATAATCAACATGTATATCATTCATCTCAAAGGATTCTAGCCTTTCTAATTCACCAGTTTCAATGTAGTTTAAGTACTGTTGTATTCTCATATTTGTCTCTGCAAGAAGACGATTATATATTTGAGGATTAAAGCTATAACCTATAGCTTCCCCTTTATTGTTTTCATGAATAATGATTAACTTCCTAATATCCATGTTCTCTACAATTTCCTTTGAAATGGCATTATCAATAGCTTGATATACCATTTGGCGAGTTTTTGTTTTAGCTATACTAAGTAAAGTTGGTTCAATAAGTGTATTCGTAAGCCATAAGCTTTGGGATGTTATAATCATAAAAATTACAAATGATAGTAAAAACGCATGTTTAAATGGTAGCGGACCACGTTTCCCCCATATTTTTTTATTTTTAAACACAGAGAAACCCTCCCTTTATATCAACATATGTTTATAACTCATGTAGTAGAACGTATTCGCTGCCACCACTATTTTCTTTTTATAAATAAAAAAACTTGCAACAGCTGTTGCAAGTTCAAAGGGAAGAGAGGGAGACCTTTTGTTTGCGTTCAAAAGGTCGAATATGAAACAATGCACATTCTCATCATAATCGGTTTGTTGACAAAAAATCAAGAAAAATGTTAGAAAACCTAACATTAAATGTGCGAATTTGTTAAAAATTCTTCCTCTATCCATTCACAATTTTTCCACCGTTGACATGAATCACTTGCCCTGTGATGTAAGAAGCGTCATCGCTCGCTAAAAAAACGTAGCTTGGCGCGACTTCTTCTGGTTGACCCGGTCGTTTCATCGGCGTATTGGAACCGAACGTTGCTACTTGTTCGCGCGAAAACGTTGATGGAATGAGCGGCGTCCAAATCGGGCCGGGGGCAACGCCGTTCACGCGAATGTTCTGCTGAACAAGCGACTTGGCCAATGACCGTGTAAACGTCACAATCGCTCCTTTTGTCGCGGAATAATCAAGCAGCTGTTCATGACCTTCATAAGCGGTGATCGAAGCGGTGTTAATAATCGAACTGCCTTCTTTTAAATAAGGGAGCGCGGCTTTTGTTAAATAGAAGTAGCCAAAAACGTTCGTGCGGAACGTTTTTTCTAATTGTTGCGATGTAATGTTAAGTAAGCTGTTTTGCGGATGTTGCTCCGCTGCGTTATTGACAACGATATCAAGTTTACGAAACGTCTGAACCGTTTGTTTGACCGCTTCTTTACAAAAATGCTCGTCACCGACATCTCCAGCGATGAGCAGGCATTGCCGCCCCTCTTGTTCGACTTGCCGTTTCGTTTCTTCCGCGTCTTCGTGTTCATTCAAATAAATAATTGCGACGTCCGCCCCTTCTTTAGCAAAGTAAATAGCAATAGCGCGGCCGATGCCGCTGTCACCACCGCTAATGAGCGCAACTTTATCTTTTAGTTTCCCACTGCCGCGATAACTCGGATCCTCAGAAATCGGCTGCGGGTTCATTTCCGTCTGCAAGCCCGGCTGACGGTTTTGATGCTGCGGCGGCAGCGTTGCCTGTTGTTTTGTGACCATGGTCATTCCTCCTCGAATCGTTATTTCATCGTTAGTATGGAACAATGTAAAAAAAATATTTGAAGTGCTTCAAAATTGGATATGTTATAATGTGAGGTAATATAAGGTGAAAAAAGGATGTGATGGTAAAGTTGAAAAGAAAGCATCCGTTGTTATTGTTATTTGGCAGTATGCCGCCAAAAAGCATTAAAAGCGCAAGAAAATGGGATCAGATTCGAAAGCAAGCGAGTGAGGGACATATTCATCAAAAATATGGGACATCGATCAAAGGCACGTAAAAAGCTGACCGCATCGGGTCAGCTTTTTCACAATACATTGAAATATCGCGCTTCCGGATGAGCGAAAACGATCGCGGATACGGATGCTTCCGGCTCCATCATAAATCCTTCCGTTAAATGAATGCCAATTTCTTCAGGATGCAAGAGACGGAATAGTTTTTCTTGATCTTCTAAATTTGGGCAAGCTGGATAGCCGAATGAGAAGCGCTGCCCTTGATATTTTGCCGCAAAACGCTCCTCCATTGTAAAGTCCGGATCGTCTGGGAAGCCCCAGCGGTCGCGCATTACCTGGTGCGTGCGCTCGGCCAATCCTTCGGCAACTTCAAGCGCCAACGCTTGAATCGCGTGGCTTTTCAAAAACTGACCGCTTTCTTTCCAACGCTGTGCGAGTTCGCGAATTCCTTTTCCTGCGGTGACGGCAAATAGGCCGACATAATCGATTTGGCCGCTGTCGACGGATTTTAAATAGTCTGCCAAACAAAGGTATGGCTCTTTCGGCTGCCGCGGAAACTCGAACGTTTCAATGATCGTTTTGTTGTCCGCTGGAGAATAAATGTAGATTTTGTTGCCATCGCTTTGAGCTGGAAAAAATTGATATACAACCGCTGGCGTGATCCACTGTTGCCGTTTTGCTTCCGAAAGAAGATCATCTAAAAGTTGTTTCAGCATGACCGCTTTCTCGTCTTGCTCCGCAAGCAGTTTTTTCACGTTTCCTTTTAAGCCGAGATGGTGACCGAGCAGCATTTGCCAGTTAATGTACGGCTCGATATGGGCAAGCGGTACGTCTTTTAACACATGGCGCTCTAGATCAGTCGGCACAAAAACAGGAACGGTGGTAGAAACGTTCGAGCGAACGAGCGTAGCTGTTAGCGTCGTTTGTTTTGATATAGGGCTGCTTCTTTCTTTTCGTTCATATTCTATTTCGTTTTGTTGTAGACGATTTGCCAGCGCCAATCCGTCCATCGCATCTTTCGCATAGAGCACAATGCCGTCATATTCAGGCGCAATTTTATTTTCCGTAAACTTCCGTGACAGCGCCGCGCCGCCCACCAAAATCGGCAGCGAAATGCCCGCCTGCTTTAAATCTTGGGCGGTGAGCACCATTTGCTGCGCCGATTTGACGAGAAGCCCGGATAATCCGATCATGTCCGGCTGTTCGGCCCGCACCGCTTCAATGAGCTGCTGTGGCGTTACTTTAATGCCTAAATCGACGACGTGAAAGCCGTTGTTGCTTAAAATGATGTCGACTAAGTTTTTGCCGATGTCATGAACATCGCCTTTGACTGTTGCTAGTATCACTTTTCCTTTTGTACTTGTTTCCGTTTTTTCCATATGTGGCTCTAGAAAAGCGACGGCTGCTTTCATCACTTCTGCGCTTTGCAATACTTCGGCTACGATCAGCTGGTTATCATTAAACAATCGCCCGACTTCATCCATGCCGGCCATGAGCGGCCCGTTAATGATATCAAGCGGGCTTTTGTACGTTTGTAGCGCCAATTCTAAATCGGCAAACAATCCTTCTTTTGTGCCTTCGACGACATAGTTTGCAAGCCGCTCTTCCAGCGTTAAGTTTTCGTTCGCTTTTTTCGTTTCTTTCGTTTTGTCACGATAAAATTGAATGAACGTGTTCAACGTTTCGTCGTTTGTGTGGAATAGAAGTGCTTCGGCCATTTTTACTTCTTCTTCTGGAATGGAAGCAAACCGTTCTAATTTTTCCGTATTGACAATCGCATAATCGAGTCCGGCTTGTGTGCAATGATACAAAAAGACGGAGTTTAAAATTTCGCGTCCGACCGGCGGCAAGCCGAATGAAACGTTGCTGATACCGAGCATCGTTAAACAGTGCGGAAGCCGTTCTTTAATGAGACGGATGCCTTCAATCGTTTCTTTGGCGGCGCCGATATATTGTTCATCGCCTGTGCCGACCGGAAACACAAGCGGGTCAAAAATGATGTCGTGCGGCGATAAGCCGTATTTGTTGACGAGCAAATCGTATGAGCGCAAGGCGATTTCGAGTTTTCGTTCGGCATGAACCGCCATTCCTTGTTCATCGATCGTGCCGACAACGACCGCAGCGCCGTATTTGTGAATAAGCGGGACAATTTTTTCAAACCGCTCTTCGCCGTCTTCTAAGTTAATCGAGTTAATAATCGCTTTTCCTTGTGAGTAGGAAAGAGCACATTCGATCACTTTCTCATCGGTGGAGTCGATCACAAGCGGCACTTTTACTTTTTTGACGACTTGCTGGATGAATTGTTCCATGTCTTCTTTTTCGTCGCGGTCCGGATCGGCTAAGCAAATGTCGATGACGTGCGCGCCATTTTTCACTTGTGCGCGGGCGATTTCCGCCGCTTCTTCATATTTTCCTTCAGCGATGAGCCGCTTAAATTTACGCGAACCGATGACGTTCGTCCGTTCACCGACAAAAAGCGGCCGCATCGTTTCATCATAAAGGAGCGGGTCGATTCCGGAAACGGCGTGCATGTCAAACGATGCCGGAATTTCCCGAGGTGGAAGATCACGGACCGCTTCGGCGATGGCGCGAATATGATCGGGCGTCGTTCCGCAACAGCCGCCAACGATGTTAATCCAACCTTTTTCGGCAAAGCGCTGGATTTTTTTCGCAAGCATCTCCGGCGTTTCGTGGTAATGCCCTTCTTCATCCGGAAGGCCGGCGTTCGGATAACAGCTGACGGCGGTGTTGGCTAACTGGGCAAGCGAGCGCAAATGATCGGTCATAAATTCCGGGCCGGTCGCACAGTTCAATCCGACCGCGAACGGTTTCATATGTTGGACGGAGATAAAAAACGACTCGATCGTTTGTCCGGCTAGCGTCGTTCCCATCGGCTCAATCGTTCCGGAAATCATAATTGGCACGCGTTTTCCAAGCTTTTTAAACGCTTCGGAAATACCGATAAATCCGGCTTTGACGTTTAACGTATCTTGGCACGTTTCTAAAAGAAGCAGGTCGACGCCGCCGATCAGCAGTCCGCGCGCCTGTTCTTCATAAGCGGCAACGAGTTGCGCAAACGTCGTGCCGCCAGTGACCGATAATGTTTTTGTCGTCGGTCCCATTGAGCCGGCGACAAAGCGCGGCCAAGTGGAGGTTGAGTATTTTTCGGCAGCTTGTTTAGCTAATTTTGCTGCTTGAATGTTCAGTTCAAGCGCCAAATGACCGAGGCCGTATTCATCGAGAACGATGTTCGTAGCGCCAAATGTATTCGTTTCGACAATGTCTGCCCCTGCTTCTAAATAAGCTTCGTGAATGCGTTCGATCACGTGTGGAGCGGTAAGCGACAAATACTCGTTGCATCCTTCGTATTCCTCGCCGCCGAAATCAGCAGCTGTTAATCCGGCGCTTTGAATCATCGTTCCCATTGCTCCGTCAATAATTAAAATTTTCTTTTGTAGTTGTTCGTATAGCTGTTGGTTAGCCATGAAGCACCTTCCTTTCTTTTGCCGCCTGCTCTTTTTGGTGGACGTATTGAGCGAGCTCGACGGTCATTTCGTAGCGTAAAAACGGCGTAATTAAGTAAATGCCGTTAAATAGATCAAAGGCAGCATCGATCAATGATTTAGCGATAGCGATTCCTTCTTTTGTTGATTGAATCGGATCGTTGGCACAAGCGGCCATCCGGGCGCGAATGTTGTCCGATAACGTGATGCCCGGCACTTCATGGTGAAGGAATTCGGCGTTGCGCGCGCTTGTCAGCGGCATAATGCCGATATAAATTGGTGTATTTAAATGTTTCGTTGCTTCATATACGGCTTCGATTTGTTTTTCTGAATAGAGCGGCTGCGTAATAAAATAATGCGCGCCACATTGAATCTTTTTCTCAAGCCGTTGCACCGCTTTGTCTAAATGCCGCACGTTTGGATTAAAGGCGGCCGCGATGGAGAACTTTGTTTTTTGCCCGAGCGGCTGTCCGGAATACGATAAGCCTTCGTTAAACTGGCGAATGAGCTGAATTAAATCGAACGATGACAAATCATAGACGGACGTTGCGCCAGGAAAATCACCGATTTTTGAAGGATCGCCCGTGACGGCGAGCACATCGGTGATGCCGAGCGTATGCAAGCCCATGAGATGCGACTGCAAGCCGATTAAATTGCGGTCGCGGCACGTAATATGAATGAGTGGGCGAACGCCGATTTGTTGTTTGACGATCGTACCAAGGGCGACGTTGCTAATGCGCGGAGTCGCTAATGAATTATCGGCGAGCGTCAACGCATCGATGTTCGCTTCTTTGAGCGCTTGTGCCCCTTCTAAAAATTTCGTGATGCCTAGCTTTTTGGGCGGATCAAGCTCCACGATGACGGATCGGCGCTTGCGCACGATGTCTGGCAACGGCGGTTCCGTTTGCTCTGATGGCGCTGGAACGGAAATACTGAGCGTCCGCTGTTTGACGTGTTTTTGTTGGACAGGTGTCCGGTCGACTAACGCTTTTGCCATTGCTTCAATATGTTTTGGCGTCGTTCCGCAGCAGCCTCCGATTAAGCGAACGCCTTGGTCGCGAAACGCTAACGCGGTTTCTTTAAAATAATCCGCGTTTGTTTCATAGACGAGTCGGCCGTCGCGATAATCAGGGAGGCTTGCGTTCGGATAGGCAGAAAGGAACGCTTGATTTGGCAACGGCACTTCTTCAAGCGAGCGAATCATATGATACGGGCCGAGATGGCAGTTAAGCCCGACGATATCAGCCCCAAGCTGTTCAAGCTGTGTTAATGCTTCGCTTAGTGGGGTGCCGTCTTGTAAAATGCCGACGTCGTGCAAGGTGACGTGGGCGATGATCGGTTTATCTGTTTCTTTTCGGGCAATGGCTAGCACCGTTTTTAATTCTTCTAAATCGTAATACGTTTCTAAAAGCAATCCGTCAACATCTTCGTGCAAAAGGACGTATAATTGCTCACGGAATGTGCGCTTTATTTCTTCAAGAGTAATGGCGCTTTTGTTAATGCTGCGCAAGCCCCCGATCGTTCCGAGGACGTAGGCGCGTCCCATTGCTGCTTGTTTAGCGAGCTGGACAGCGGCGCGGTTAATTGCTTGGACGTCATCTTGTAGCCCGTAGCGAGCGAGCTTGACATAATTGGCGCCGTACGTATTCGTTTGAATGACTTCCGCGCCGGCAGCGATATAAGCTTCGTGAATATGAACGATTTCCTCCGGTTTTGATAGATTTAATTCTTCAAAGCAACGATCGATGCCGTGCGAGTATAATAACGTTCCCATCGCTCCATCGGCGAGGACGATTCGGTTCTTGACGTCTTCTAAAAGACCCACGTGCGTTCCCCCGTTTCTTATAAAATAAAAAAGCCTTCGAAGAAGAAGACTTTTCTTTTTCTTCTTCTTATCTTTCAAGCGGATCGCTTGTCTGGAATTAGCACCTTGACATGCGTCAGGTTGCTGAGGGTTCACCGGGCCAGTCCCTCCCCCTCTCTCGATAAGATTGCGTATGCGGTTGTAAAAAATATTTATATATAAATGTAACGGATTTTTTTGAAATATTCAACTATTCTTTTTTGAAAAAGAAAAGAAGGCATAACGCCTTCTTAGCGATAGTTTACAAATTGCACATCAATTGGCAAGTCGGCTTCGCGGATGGCGGCGATTACTTTTTGCAAGTCGTCTTTGCTTTTGCCGCTGACGCGAATTTGATCTTCTTGAATTTGGCTTTTTACTTTTAGGCCTGTGTTTTTAATGATGGTGTTAATTTTTTTTGCGTTGTCTTTGTCAATGCCTTGGACGAGTTTCGCACGTTGGCGCACCGTTCCGCCAGAGGCGGGCTCGATTTTCCCGTATTGAATGTTTTTCGTCGGAACACCGCGCTTGATAAGTTTACCAATTAATACGTCTTTTAATTGTTCAAGTTTAAACTCGTCATCGGAAATTAAAATGAGCTCATCTTTTTCGAGCGAAATGTCGCTTTTGCTGCCTTTGAAGTCATAGCGGTTTTGAATTTCTTTTAACGCAATATTTACCGCATTGGTGACTTCAGAAAGGTCTACTTTGGATACGATATCAAATGAACTTTCTTTCGACATATATTACCTCCAACAAGATTTGGTCATTTTGTTTTTATTATAGTAAAATGTAGCGTGAGAAACAATAAAAAGGAAGATGCCACCATGATAGCTGGAGAAATGATGACATTAACAGTAAAACGAGAAGTGCCGTTTGGGTATTTTTTGACAGATGGTACGGAAGAAGTGTTGCTTCATAAGAGCGAAACAGAACATGCACTTACAGTAGATGAAGAAGTGACGGTCTTTTTGTACCACGACCATCAAGGGCGGCTATGTGCCACGACGAAAACGCCGAAAATTACGAACGATACATACGATTGGGTCGAGGTAGTCGATATAGTGCCGAAACTTGGTGTGTTTGTCGACATCGGTATTTCGAAAGATGTACTCGTATCGATCGATGATTTGCCGCCGCTTCCGGAGCTATGGCCAAAGCGTGGAGATCAATTATATTGTTCGTTAAAAACAGATAAGCGCGGACGGCTGCTGGCACAACTAGCGACAGATGAGGTGATGAAGCAACTAGCGGTGAGAGCGACGGAGTCTGCGTTTAATCAAAATATTCGTGGCCGCGTGTATCGTTTAATAAAAGCGGGGGCGTTTATGATTTCTGACGTTGGCTATATCGGATTTATTCATGAATCGCAACGCCGCACAGAACCGCGCCTTGGCGAAGTCGTCGAAGGACGGGTGATCGGCGTGAAAGAAGACGGGACGGTGAACGTGTCGCTTCTTCCGCGTAAACACGAAAGTTTAGATGAAGATGCGGACATGATTTACCGTTATTTAGAAAGCCGAGGTGGAGCGATGCCGTATCATGATAAAAGCGACCCAGTCGATATCAAAGCGCGCTTCCACATGAGCAAAGCAGCCTTCAAACGAGCGTTAGGCCGTCTAATGAAAGCGAAAAAAGTATATCAAGAAAACGGATGGACATATATCGTAAAAGAAGAAGAGTGAATAAAGCGGAGCAAACAAGGCTCCGTTTTTTTTCTTGAAAAACTAAAAATATTTTGCTAAATGACCGATAAAAATAGTGGACATATTTATATTGAAAGGACGAGGCTGATGAAACGATTCCGTCTTATCATGGCAATGATCATGGTTGTAAGCCTTTTTGCCGGTTGTTCGGCACAGGAGAGTGTGAAAACGAAAAAACGGATAAAAGTCGGGATTATGTTGTCTGACGTCGGACTTGGCGATCAATCGTTTAGCGACTCTGCTTTTCGCGGATTAATAAAAGCGCGTGACGAATTAGGTATCATTTTTGACTACCGGGAATTGCATGAAACGAAAACGTATGAACAAGGGTTAGAGGAGTTAGTGAAAGAAGGGAATGATATCGTTATCGGGCTTGGATTTATGGTGCAGCAAGATTTGGAAAAGGTGGCGAAACGATATCCGAAGCAAAAATTTATTTTAATTGACTCTGTGTCGAATTTGAAAAACGTCACATCCATTACGTTCAAAGAAGATGAAGGAAGCTTCCTTGCTGGGGTTGTCGCGGCGATGACGACAAAAACGAATAAAATCGGATTTATCGGCGGGGCAGATGTACCGCTTATTCGTAAATTTGCCGTTGGGTTTGAAAAAGGGGTACATGCGCTAAAACCGGCCGCTGCTGTCGAAGTGGTGTATGCCGGCGATTTTGGGAATGACAAACTCGGAGCCAATATTGCAAAAGGAATGTTTGCGAAAGGGTGCGATATAGTATATACAGCGGCAGGGTTTACGGGAGTTGGTGCACTAAAAGAAGCAGAAGTGCACGGTGTTTATGCTATTGGCGTAGATAGCGACCAATATTTTTACGCGGAAAAAGCCGTTGTCACATCGATGGTCAAAAATGTGGATGTGGCGTTATTCACTGTTTTAAAACAATATGTAGAGAAAGGAAAGTTAGAAAGCGGAACGGTTCAACTTGGATTGAAAGAAAACGGGGTTGGTCTTGCGCCGATTCGTGTTGTGCCATGGAGCGAACCGCAGCAAAAACTGGTCGAGCAATGGAAAGAAAAAATTGAAAATGGCGAAGTCACAACGAATGAATAGAAAAGGGGATTATGATGACGCTTCGAAAAAAACTCTGGCTTCATTCGATTATTTCTATTTTACTATCGATGGGCATAATGGGATTTATTATTGTGAACATGTTGTCAATTCAAGCGATGAATAAAGATGTTGTTCCGATGTTGTTGACGGTGCAGCAAGCGCAAGCAAACATGAAAGCGACGAAACAAAGCTTGAATAACTTTGCCTATAATATGACAGAGGGGAATAAGCAAGATGTAACCGCTCAAGTCAACGAAACGGAACAGTTGCTACAGAAACTCGACAAGATCTTAAAGCAAAAAGAGTTCCGCGTTTTGTTAGAAAATGCGAAACAAAAGTTTGCGGATGTACATACCCGTTCTTTCGCAGCGCTGGAGAGCCGCGATGCATCCGAAACGAGACGACAAGCGATACGAATTGAAGGAGCGATTAACGATTTGCATGTTTTGCAGTTGTACACAAACGATTTTTATAACCAACTGCAGCGGGATTTACAGACGCAAATTCGTTTTGTTGTTTGGACAGCAATCATCGGCAGCTTCGTGCTCTTGTTATTATCTGGAGGAAGCAGCTTAAGATTAACCCGCTCCATTACGAAGCCGATGGAGCTCCTAGCAAGCAATGCGAAAGAGATTGCGGGCGGCAATTTGCTGGTGGAGCGCGTTTCATACAAGCATCACGATGAAATTGGCGAACTGAGCGCAGCGTTCAATACGATGGTCGATGAACTTCAGCGATTGCTTCATTCGGTCGACGCTGCCAGCAAGCAGGTTGAAACGTTTGCGAAAGAAATTGAAAAAGAAAATCAAATGTTAACGGAAATTAATCGCCAAGTGGCTGTATCAACTAACGAACTATCATCCGGTGCGCAAAGCATTTCGGAAGAATTGCAACAAGCCGTACTACTCATTGAAAAGATGGATGAGACGTTTGCACAAACAGTGGAAAGGACGGAGCAAACGGCACAATATAGCGAGATGGCAGTTGAGGCGATTCGTAACGGGCAGATGGCGATTGAACAGCAAGGGAAATGTATTCGTGATAACGCTGAGGCAACTGCGTTAATTGAGAAGGCAACGAATGAGTTTACAAGATATGCTGCAAACATCGAGCAAATGGCCAAGGCTGTAGCGGACATTGCGGAGCAGACGAATTTGCTGGCGTTAAATGCGGCAATTGAGGCAGCGCGAGCAGGGGAAGCAGGAAAAGGATTTGCGGTCGTTGCGGAAGAAGTGCGCAAATTGGCGGAACAATCCGGGCAGGCGACGAAGCAAATTTTTGCGACCGTTTCCCAGATTAAGCACGGTGTCGTATCTGTATCTTCTGCTGTGGCGCAAGGAGTGAAAATTGCGGAGCAGCAATCGCAGTCGCTTGAGGCGACCGCTTCGGCGTTTGCTGAAATTGAAACGAAAGTTGCTGGTATTTCGAGCGATATTCATTCATTGGTGACAGCGGTAGCGGCATCGAAGCAGCTAGGCGAGCAAGTGTTGCAAAACGTCGAGAGCATTAGTGCGGTTGTAGAAGAATCAGCAGCTGGCAGCGAAGAAATTGCGGCTTCCATGTCTGAACAGCTTACCGCGTTTGAAAATATGGCAGAAAAAGTGACAATGATGCGGCAATTGACCGATGAACTACAAGCGGTGATGGAGAAGTTTCAGACGGATAAATTTCGATAGAAAGGAACCAAGAAGGTAGAAGCAAAGGTGGCGGAAGTGGTACGCGGCAATATTCGCTATCTCCAACAGTCGTGTGGAACGCCTATTTATGAAGCGTTGAAGGCATTGAAAGGTTTTTAAAAAAGGGAAAAAAGGGAACGAAAACAGGATGAGAGAATTAGAAAATGCTTACAAAAACTAGGTTATTCCAATCAAATATATCCAGATAATCGGAATATCAAAAAAACTCCCACAAACTCTTGACTCAATCTATCAGAAACAATTTTTTGCATCAAATTTGGGAGTGTGGTATGCTTGTTCATGGAGAGCACCTCCTGAGTTTGTTTGTGTAGCTACTTACATTCTACAGGAAAGGTGCTCTTTTTTCTATGATGTTTATGGATATTACTGGTTAATCAACACGCGTGATAATACATAGTATTTACTTCCTTCTCCAATCATACACATCTTTTCTAACATCTAGCCTTTCCCCATTAATTACAACTACATAGTTACTTTCCCATTCTACAATAGCTTTATCGATTTTATACGCCCAATAAATATTTTTTCTCTTATTACTTTTATTATTAACAAGTTCACCCCTAATAGAATACGAAGTAGTGGCGCCACTATCTACTCTATATATTTCAATAGTGTATGTTTTATTAGGGGAATCAAATTTACTAATAAATTCACCTTTTGGTAAATTAGACATAGAAAACATAAAATGGTAAATAAAATAGGAAACAATACCGGCTAATACTAATAAAACAATAAGGCAGCCAGCTAAAGTATTTTGTTTAGTTTTCTTAATTATCAAATCTTCATTTTTATTTTCCATATAAACCCCTTATTATTTAAAAATTATCTTTGCAACCATCATTATAACAAATATTGAAAAATATTAAAATAAATATAA
>NZ_JAPSMC010000179.1 GCF_026847645.1 Anoxybacillus sp. J5B_2022 | reverse complement strand
ATTCAACAACGAATCGGGAAGGTTATCGGGAATATAAATCCAATCCATCTGTGTGCAAGACGTGTCCTTATCTAGAAAGATGCACAGAAAGCAAAAGCCATACAAAAGTGGTCACACGCCATGTTTGGCAAGATTACTATGAAGAAGCCGAGCATTTACGATATGTGCCGGAGCATTGGGAGTTGTATGAACGAAGAAAAGAGACAATCGAACGAAATTTTGCAGATTTGAAAGAGAAGCATGGTCTGCGCTGGACAAATTACCGTGGATTGGAAAGAAACCAGATGCAGGCGATGCTTGTTTGTGCTGCGATGAATTTAAAGAAATTAGCAAACTACCTATGGAGAATGGGCACCTCTCCTCTTTTTCACCTATGTATGTCGTTATTTTCGTCGGTTCATCAAGGGAAACAACTATCAAAATGGAACAAAATGGTTGTAAAACAACTGTCTTACAACCATTTTGTCAACAGTCTGAAACGAGCAACGGATAGTTGCTCGTTT
>NZ_JAPSMC010000178.1 GCF_026847645.1 Anoxybacillus sp. J5B_2022 | reverse complement strand
CTCACATTTCGCACCCTCTCGACAAAAATCGGGAGGATTTTTTTATCTTCCTGTCGAATAAAACCTTGGAACACAAGGAAAGCAAAGGAGTTTGCTCATCATGGACGTTCAAATTCGGGCCATTTATGAAAGTTCTTATTTGAATATAATAAGCGCCCTGTTCAAAGATCTTGACCTTCCTCAGTTGATTGATCGTCTCGTTCCCGTGGATCCGCAATGCCAAACTCGAGCCAGCGATATCGTCAAACTAATCGTTCTGGATATCTTGAGCGGCCGGCAAGCGCTCGTTCATTTGGAACAATGGGCGCATGACATCGATTTGCCGAAGCTGATTCGGCCAGGGCTGGAGCCGTCTTGGTTCAACGACGATGCCATCGCGCGTCATTTGGATCGCCTGTATGAGGCGAATATCCATCAAGTCCTTTCGTCTTGCCTCGTGCAGATCTACAAGAAAGAAGGCCTCTCTCTTCGCGTCTTCCACGCCGATACGACGGACAAGACCGTTTATGGCG
>NZ_JAPSMC010000177.1 GCF_026847645.1 Anoxybacillus sp. J5B_2022 | reverse complement strand
CCATGCCGCAAGAATGTACCGTGTCAAACGATTTCAAGGAATCGCAGACATCGGGTTTTGTGCGTCGAAAAAGCAGTGGTACTATGGATTTAAGTTTCATCTTCAAGTGACCGATCAAGGACTGCCGATGGGATACGTGGTGACGGAAGCGTCCTGTCACGATCGAATCGCCGCTGAAACAGTCATGACACAAATTCCCCACCCCTACAATTTAGGTGACAAGGGATTTATTAGCAACGATTTGCAAAGAAAGCTATATGAGGAATATCAAATCGCCTTCTGGACTCCATCTCGCAAAAATCAGAAGCATCGCCCATCGGCATCATGGGAGAGATGGCTCAAACAAAAACGCAAAGTGGTGGAAACGGTGTTCTCTGTCCTCGTCGACCAGTATCGGATCACAGAAATTCGTGCCAATTCGATTGCGGGGTTTGAGGTAGCACTAGATGGCATTTTGTTGGTGTATTCACTTGTAACACTTGGGCTAGTTGAGCGTTAGGGTTCAACTAGCACCACGAGTTATTAAAT
>NZ_JAPSMC010000176.1 GCF_026847645.1 Anoxybacillus sp. J5B_2022 | reverse complement strand
CACGCATCCATAAAACCAGCAAAAAAGTCAAAGTCGATGTCAATCCATCACGGATTCAGGCTATTCATATTGATTATTTTCCTTTAATTTAAAATAATAGAATTGTAGGTTGTTAATTCTATTTTGTATAAGAAAGGTGGTGAATATGATGAATTTTGTAACTCCTAAAACAACTAATTCTCAAATTGCTGGATGTTACATTACACCTTTTAAGTCGAGACTACTTACCGTTTGCTGGAACCAATATTTGTTGGCTGTTTAAAATGACTAAAAGATTAGGGCATGCATTTTTGTATGCCCTAATTTTTGAGGGGGGAATATGCTTATGTTTTTAAAGTTTAAAGCCAATACAAAAGTAATAGAAAATTTCGAAGGTGCTTCAATCATATTGTTCAGAGAAAAAAGCATTTTAAAAAAAGATTGTAATAAATCAGGACTATACGTTTTAAAAATGTGTGATGGCTTGCATACATTTGAGGATATTATTAATCAAATTAATAAAGATTTTAATAAAATAAGTGAAGATCAAGTGGAAGCGACTAGAATGTTTATAAAAGA
>NZ_JAPSMC010000175.1 GCF_026847645.1 Anoxybacillus sp. J5B_2022 | reverse complement strand
GGGGTCTCTTCTTTTTGCACTTCGTTCGGAAGAGAAATGGTGTGATGTTGGATAGGTTCTGCCACAGATGGAGGAGAGGTTTCCTCTGCCTTTACAAACGGCGTCCATGTCGAAATGGTTAGCGTAAACGCAAGCACATACGAAAGAAATGAATACCTTTTCCTTTTCTTCCCCCGATGTCACCTCATAAGCTAGTATATCCCACCGACGGAATATCGACGGCGGACATTATTATATTGACAAACCCCACTTGAAAACGTCAATTCTTTTCTTCATGGTAAAATAACCCTAACATATTTCCTCACCGCCATTATAAAAACCCCCTCCACCTATGATACAAGTGGAGGGGAGAGAGGTTAGGCTCTTACCATTTGTCGTTGGAACGATTTTAGTTCTTCCATGAATCCATCAGGTGGCAGGCACAACAAAAGCATACCTTGGTTCTGCGTAGACGAACTCATGGAAGCCAATCAATGTGTCGCCGCCAAAAGAAGGGGCGGAGCGCATCACACCGATGGCGCTTGGAGCTAGACAGCGCTCCACCTAATCGTAAAATTTTATGCTTTC
>NZ_JAPSMC010000174.1 GCF_026847645.1 Anoxybacillus sp. J5B_2022 | reverse complement strand
CGGCCGAAAAAAGGGGTGGAACCCGAGGTGGAGACGCTGTATCTTTTGCGCCTGGACGTCGAATTCCACCAACAGGCATGGGAACAGGCAAGACGGAAAGCGTCCCGGTTTGTCCTCGTCACGACCGTTCCGAAGGAATGGAAAGGCCGAACGATGGATGCTCGAGAAATCTTGAAGTTGTATAAAGGGCAAATCTCGGTGGAAATGAACTTCTCCTTTCTCAAAGATCCGTTCTTCACCGACGAGATTTACGTCAAAAAGCCAGAACGGGTGGCGGTGTTGGGCTATTTATTTCTCTTGGCCTTGGCGATTTACCGCGTCTTTCAGCGCCGGGTGCGTCAGTTCATCACACCAGAACGCCCGTTAAAGGGCGCCGGAGGCCGCAAGCTGACCCGACCGACCGGGCAAGCGATTTTTCAGTTGTTTGAGTATGTGAAAGTCGTCCTCCTCAAGCTGCCGGATGGACGCATCCAACGCGCGCTAGGAAAACCGCTCACCTACGAGCAGCGAAGGATTCTGCAAGGATTGGGAATGGATGAGAGCATTTACGTGTAACGTCATATGGAACGACTAGCGATGGTAAAAAAAGGATTGCCATCGCTTGTCGTGTTGGT
>NZ_JAPSMC010000173.1 GCF_026847645.1 Anoxybacillus sp. J5B_2022 | reverse complement strand
CCCACAGTTAAACCCAATTGAACGGTTATGGAAGTGGTTGAAAGATGAAGTCATCGCCAACGTCTTGCATAAAGATCAAAACGATATTGCCCAGTCGATTACTCGTTTTGAACAATACGTCTTACAACACCCAGATGAGGTGTTACGCCGCATCGGGTGTGCTGCGTGAATCAGAGGTTAAAATTTCAAATTGGATGTATATAGAACTAGTTAGGACATGTTGTATAATATCAATGTATAGCAAAAACGCCATTCGTACCCCCATACGAATGACGTCGAAAGGTAGGTGACTTTATGGACAAAGACACCATACAGACGCTATGTGCAATCTTGTCGCTAGTGTTTACAATGATGTTTGGTGTGCTCCAACTAGTAGTACGCTAACGATCGATTGCAACAGCAACCATTTTTATATTTTACTGTAGATGAGCAAATTTACTAACATAAATTTACAACCAAACAAAAAAGAAGACATGAACCCGATTCCTTGGTTAGAATAGATGTGCCACAACTACTCACAAGGGGGTTCATGTCTCATGAATAGATTAGCACATCACCAAGGAATTCACAAGTTTTTCACGATGTTGGGGTTGGCCCTTTATTTCTCGAAACCTGTG
>NZ_JAPSMC010000172.1 GCF_026847645.1 Anoxybacillus sp. J5B_2022 | reverse complement strand
TAAACCAAGTGAATTAGGGGTTTTATTTGAAGAATAGAAGGAGGATAAAAATGGATATTAACAAATATAAGGAATTGCGACAAATGATCGTGGAAGCTTTGAAGAGGGATTTAATAGGACCGGATCATAACGAGCAAGATATTTTAAATGAACCCCCAACACAATCCTATTTAACTGGTATTTTACATCCTTTAGATAAAGAAGAGATAGAAGACGGGGAAGAGTTATCGGATCCAATAATTAATGAGGAAGAAGCTAATGATAATGACAACTCTATTGTTGTTGAAGTGGTTGAAAAAAATATCCAAGGTCGCTCGAAAAAACTAAAAAAACAATCTACCATGGGAATTAGATTTTATACTAAACAGGATGATGCGAATTTTAATGTATTAATACGTTGGGGCAAATACGAGAAAAAGGAAGAGATTCGAGAAGGACGTAAAAAATTGCTGTATGTGCGAAACACAGATAAACAAGAAATCTCTTTTAGTTACTCAATGTTGGATAATGGAAAAAAAGAATTTTTAGTTACGCAAAACCTCAATCTCGTTATTATTTGTAGAGAGGTAAAAAATACAAACAACCTACTTTTTAGTGTTTTTTTAAAAAACACTAGTGTAAAT
>NZ_JAPSMC010000171.1 GCF_026847645.1 Anoxybacillus sp. J5B_2022 | reverse complement strand
GGTGCTGTCAACATCACAAGCCCTTCCAACATGGGGGAAGAGGAAGAACACTCCGAGAAAGGAGGTACACGCCTTGTTCGTGTACGTGATCAATAAGCATGGCAATCCATTGATGCCGTGCTCACCAAGAAAAGCAAGGATATTGTTAACAAACAAAAAAGCAAAAGTAGTAAAAAGAACACCGTTCACGATTCAACTACTATACGGTAGTAGCGGATACAAGCAACCGATTTCTCTAGGTGTAGACGCAGGAACAAAACATGTTGGGCTATCCGCTACCACAAAAAATCAGGTGCTTTTAGAAGCAGAAGTACAATTGCGTACGGATATTCAAGAATTGTTAGCAACGAGGAGGCAATTTCGCAGAAGCCGGAGAAATCGAAACACAAGAGATCGAAAAGCCCGATTTTTGAATCGTAAGAAGCCAAACGGCTGGTTAGCCCCTTCGATTCAGCATAAAGTGGATCGTCATATCAAATTAGTAAAATGGGTACATTCGATGCTTCCGATTACCCATATCACCGTTGAAGTGGCACAATTTGATACGCAAAAGATAAAGAATCCTGATATTCAAGGTGCAGCATATCAACAAGGAGAGCAATTGGGCTTTTGGAACGTGAGGGAGTATGTATTGTATCGAGACGGTCATACATGCCAATGGTG
>NZ_JAPSMC010000170.1 GCF_026847645.1 Anoxybacillus sp. J5B_2022 | reverse complement strand
CAGCGCGGTCTTGATGGACTGGAGATGAAATACTCACCTGGCGCCCCACGTCGATTGACCCCTGAGCAGGAAAAAGAGCTGGCTTTGATCATTGAACATCAGCTCCCCGTAGATGTGGGATTCGAAGCAAAATATAATTGGACGCTTGCGATAATCGCTGAACTCATTCAACAAAAGTGGGGGCCAACATACACGCTTCGCGGAACAAGTGACATTCTGCATCGGTTAGGGCTAAGCTATACGAAACCGACCTATACACTAGCCAATGCCGATGAAGAGAAACAAAAAGAATTCGTCGAAATCACCTTCCCTGAAGTAAAAAAAAACTGGTAGATGGGAACATCGCCCATGTCCTCTTTCAAGATGAGTCGATGATTCGTGATTACCAAGCGATTCAAAAAACATGGTTTGTCAAAGGAAAACAACGAATCATTCCGACGTTTGGAAAACATCAAGGGCTGAAGCTGATTGGCACGTTGAACTACGAAACAGGGGAAGTGTTTTGCATCGAAGAAGAACGCTATGACGCGGAAACATTTCTTCGATTTCTTCAACTTGTGTTAGAACGCTATCCCACAGGCAAAATAGTGATGATTTTAGATAACGCTCGAATTCACCATGCCAAACTCATTCAGCCATTTTTAAAAGAACACGAAGATCGGT
>NZ_JAPSMC010000017.1 GCF_026847645.1 Anoxybacillus sp. J5B_2022 | reverse complement strand
TTGAATAATATGTTAGAATAGTAGAAGGGGAGTTCCCCTTCTATTTTATATGATAAAAAAGTGTTAAATTTTGAAGAGATGTCTAGCTTAAAGCGCCATCGGCTCGAATCGCTCCGCACCTTCTTTCGGCGGCTAAGCCTCCTCAGCGGGACTTGTGCGACCTTCGCCGATAGGCAGGCGCTTTGCGCTTTTCTTAATTGGGGCTAAAGGGAGAGAGCATCATGAAGTATAAAAGCGTATTTGATATTATCGGTCCGATTATGATTGGGCCATCAAGCTCGCATACGGCAGGAGCGGCGAGAATTGGCAGGATCGCTCGCAGCTTATTTGGCAGAAAACCGAAATGGGCGCACATTTCCTTTTACGGATCGTTTGCGCAAACGTATAAAGGGCATGGAACCGATGTCGCCATAGTCGGCGGCTTGTTAGATTTCGATACATTTGATGAACGCATTAAATCATCGCTTCACATTGCAGAACAAGAAGGGATGAAAATCGCATTTTATGAAGAAGAAGCCGTGCCGAATCATCCGAATACGGCGAGAATTCGCATCGGCGACGAAAATGGAGAATTGGAACTTGTTGGGGTTTCTATCGGCGGCGGAAAAATTGAAATTACCGAATTAAATGGATTCGAACTGAAGCTATCTGGGCATCATCCGGCACTTCTCATTATGCACAACGACCGCTATGGCACGATCGCTTCTGTGGCGAACGTCCTAGCCAAATACGCGATTAATATCGGTCACATGGAAGTGTCACGGAAAGAAAAAGGAAAAGAAGCGCTCATGACGATCGAAGTCGACCAACCGATTGATGAGGCGATCGTCAAAGAATTAGAGCAGCTTCCACATATTATTCAAGTGACGAAAATTGTTGACTAAGGATAAGAAAGCGTTTACAGACGCAAAGGGGTGGCAACTGAGATGTTTCGAAATGTGGCGGAATTAGTGGAGTTGGCGGAGAGCCAACAAATCAAAATTGCCGAAGTGATGATTCGGCAAGAAATCGAAGTGACAGGAAAAAGCCGGGAAGAAATTTTTGCGCAAATGGATAAAAATTTGCAAGTGATGGAACAAGCGGTGATGAAAGGTTTGGCCGGCGTTTCCTCTCACTCAGGCTTAACCGGCGGCGATGCCGTTTTATTGCAAAACTATATTCGACAAGGACGGTTTTTATCAGGAGAAACGATTTTAGACGCGGTAAGTAAAGCGGTCGCAACGAATGAAGTAAATGCGGCGATGGGGACAATTTGCGCAACACCGACTGCTGGGTCTGCCGGCGTCGTACCAGGAACGTTGTTTGCGGTGAAAAAGAAGTTGCAACCGACGCGGGAACAAATGGTGGAATTTTTATTTACCGCCGGTGCATTTGGTTTTGTAGTCGCCAACAACGCCTCCATTTCAGGTGCAGCGGGCGGCTGTCAGGCGGAAGTCGGATCGGCGACGGGCATGGCGGCAGCGGCGCTTGTGGAAATGGCGGGTGGAACGCCGAGCCAAGCAGCTGAAGCGATGGCCATTGCGTTAAAAAATATGTTAGGATTAGTATGTGATCCGGTAGCGGGATTAGTGGAAGTACCGTGTGTCAAACGCAATGCGATGGGCGCCGCCAATGCGATGGTGGCAGCGGATATGGCGCTCGCCGGCATTAAAAGCCGCATTCCGTGCGACGAAGTGATCGAAGCGATGTATCGCATCGGCGAAACGATGCCGACAGCTTTAAAAGAAACTGCACAAGGGGGGTTAGCGGCAACGCCGACAGGTCGCGCATTAGCGGCGAAAATTTTCGGCGTTTCACAGATGAACCGTGAATAACGTATGGCAACAACCAGTCACACAAATTAAAGGAATCGGAGAAGAAACGAGCGAAGCATTTCGCGAGATGGGCATTGAAACGATCGGAGATTTGCTCACGCATTTTCCGTTTCGTTATGAAGACTATGAAATTCGCGATTTAGCGGATGTCAAGCATGATGAAAAAGTAACGGTCGAGGGGAAGGTTCATAGCGAGCCTTCTCTTACCTATTATGCCCGCAAAAAATCGCGCTTAACGTTTCGTCTGCTCGTCGGCCGTTATTTAATTACGGTCGTTTGCTTTAACCGGCCGTATTTAAAAACGAAGCTAGCGATCAACGAAACGGTGACGGTTGTCGGGAAATGGGACCAGCATCGCCAAACGATTACGGCGATGGAAGTGAAATTCGGGGCGGTTACGCAAATCCGAGAATTAGAGCCGGTCTACTCGACGAGAGGGGCGCTCACCGTCAAAGGGATGCGGCGGTTTATGAAATTGGCGTTAGACCAATTTGGCGCGGCAATCGAAGAGACACTTCCACCGTCGCTTATGCAGGCGTATCGTTTATGGACGAAAAAAGAAGCGCTGTTGGCCATTCATTTTCCATCCTCCCATGAAGCATTAAAGCAAGCGCGGCGGCGCCTCGTCTACGAAGAGTTTTTATTGTTTCAATTAAAGATGTACGCACTGCGCAAAATTCAGCGCGAACATTCGCAAGGAATCGCCCATGACTTTCCGCTAGAAAAATGGAAGCAGTTTATCGAGCAACTCCCGTTTCCGTTGACTGGCGCTCAGCAACGGGTCGTTCGCGAAATTATAAACGATATGCGAGCACCGTACCGAATGAATCGGCTTTTGCAAGGAGACGTCGGCTCCGGAAAAACAGTCGTTGCTGCGATCGCTTTATATGCGACGGTTTTGTCTGGCTATCAAGGGGCGCTTATGGTGCCGACGGAAATTTTAGCGGAACAGCACGCACACTCGCTTCGCCAGCTGTTAGAGCCGGTGGGCGTATCGGTAGAACTGTTAACGAGCTCGGTAAAAGGAAAGCGGCGAAAAGAATTGCTCGAAAAGCTTGCGGAAGGGCAGATTGATCTTGTGATCGGCACTCACGCCCTTATTCAAGAAGAAGTGAATTTTCATCGGCTAGGCTTAGTCATTACCGACGAACAGCACCGCTTCGGCGTCGAGCAACGGCGCATTTTACGAGAAAAAGGGGAGTCGCCGGACGTGTTGTTTATGACAGCGACCCCGATCCCAAGGACGTTAGCGATTACCGCCTTTGGCGAGATGGATGTTTCAATTATTGATGAAATGCCGGCGGGACGAAAAAAAATTGAAACGTACTGGGTGAAACATCATATGCTCGAGCGGGTGTTGGATTTTATAGAGAAAGAAGTGCAAAAAGGGCGGCAAGCATACGTCATTTGTCCGTTAATCGAAGAGTCGGAAAAATTGGATGTGCAAAATGCGATCGATGTCCATAGCATGCTCGTTCATCATTACCGTGGGAAATACCGGATCGGGCTGATGCACGGTCGGCTTTCTGCAGAAGAAAAAGAGGAAGTAATGAAAGCGTTCAGCCGCAACGACGTCCACATTTTAGTTTCGACGACGGTCGTCGAAGTCGGCGTAAATGTTCCGAACGCGACAGTGATGGTCATTTATGACGCTGAACGTTTTGGCCTGGCGCAACTTCATCAGTTACGGGGGCGCGTCGGCCGCGGCAGCGAACAATCATACTGTATTCTCGTCGCCGACCCGAAATCGGAAACGGGGAAAGAACGGATGCGCATTATGACCGAAACAAACGATGGTTTTTTATTGTCGGAAAAAGATTTAGAACTTCGCGGTCCTGGTGATTTTTTCGGTACGAAACAAAGCGGGATGCCGGAGTTCAAGTTAGGAGACGTCGTGCACGACTACCGCATTCTTGAAGTGGCGCGAAGCGATGCTGCCAAACTGATAGAGTCCCGCGCCTTTTGGCATGAGGAGGCGTATCGTCCGCTGCGCCGCTATTTGGAACAATCAGGCGTGCTTAACGGTGAAAAACTAGATTAGTCGGTACAGGTTGCAAACTTATTCTTGCAATCTGTTTTTTTTGATTATATACTACTATTAGTACCTAGTCATAGAAGTGGACGGTGTATACATCATGCGAAGAACGAAGCGGGAACGTCAACGAATGCTGAAAGAAACGATTGAAGAAAATCCGTTTATTACGGACGAAGAGTTAGCCGAAAAATTTTCCGTCAGCATTCAAACGATTCGTCTTGATCGGTTAGAATTATCGATTCCAGAATTGCGTGAACGCATTAAACATGTGGCGGAAAAATCGTTTGCCGATAAAGTCAAATCGCTTCCGATTGACGAAGTGATCGGAGAAATGATCGATATTGAGCCGGATCAAAGCGCGATTTCCATTTTTGATGTCAAAAAAGAACATGTGTTTAAACGAAACCAAATCGCGCGCGGCCACCATCTATTTGCGCAAGCGAATTCGCTCGCCGTTGCCGTCATCAACGATGAATTGGCGTTGACAGCGAAAGCGAATCTTCGCTTTACGCGGCAAGTAAAAGAAAATGAACGTGTAGTGGCAAAAGCAAAAGTAAAAGGAGTTAACGAAGCCGGCCGGACGATTGTCGAAGTGAACAGTTACGTCGGGCAGGAGCTTGTCTTTTCCGGAGAATTTGAAATGTATCGATCGAACATCGCAAAAAAGGATGGAGTCAACGATGAGAATCGCAATTGATGCTATGGGTGGAGACCATGCTCCGAAAGAAATCGTTCTCGGGGCGCTAAAAGCTGTCCAACATTTTTCTGATATCGAAATTACACTTTTCGGGAAGGAAGAAAAGATTCGTTCATTTCTTCCGGAAACCGCCCGAATTCAACTCGTTCATACAGAGGAAGTCATCGAAGCAACAGACGAACCAGTGCGGGCCGTCCGCCGGAAAAAGCAAGCGTCGATGGTGTTGATGGCAGAGGAAGTGAAGCAAGGGCGTGCGGATGCCTGCATCTCGGCAGGGAATACAGGGGCACTGATGGCGGCAGGTTTATTTATCGTCGGCCGAATCGAAGGAATTGAACGCCCTGCTTTAGCGCCAACGTTGCCGACGCTTGACGGGAAAGGGTTTGTCTTTTTAGATGTCGGTGCCAATGTCGATGCTCGCCCAGAGCATTTGTTGCAATATGCGTTAATGGGTTCGATTTATGCGAAAAAAGCGCGTGGAATTGCCAAGCCGCGTGTCGGACTATTAAACGTTGGAACAGAAGACCAAAAAGGAAATGACTTAGCGAAGCGGGCGTTTCAACTCATTCAGTCCGCCAATGTCCATTTTGTCGGCAACGTCGAAGCGCGCGATTTACTAGAAGGGGTCGCTGATGTCGTTGTGACGGATGGTTTCACTGGGAATGTTGCCTTAAAGACGATCGAAGGAACCGCTATTTCGATGTTTTCGATGTTAAAAGAGGCGCTCACGAGCAGCTTTTCTAGCAAACTTGCGGCAGCGGTGCTTAAGCCGAAACTACTACACATTAAAAAGAAAATGGATTACTCGGAATACGGTGGTGCTGCTTTATTTGGATTAAACGCTCCGGTGATTAAAGCGCACGGTTCGTCAGATGCGAATGCCATTTTCCACGCGGTTCGCCAAGCGCGGGAAATGGTGCTGCACGATATGGTGGGGACGATCAAAGAAGAACTTGAACAGATGCAAAAGGAAGGGAAGTAGCATGGGCAAATTAGCATTTATGTTTCCAGGGCAAGGTTCGCAAACGGTCGGAATGGGAAAAGAATTAGCGGCACAAGATGAAAAAACAGCGGCGATTTTTCAAACAGCAGATGAACGGCTCGGCTTTTCGCTTTCGTCCATTATTTTTGAAGGGCCGCAAGAAACGTTGACGTTGACATACAACGCCCAGCCAGCGTTGCTAACGACGAGCGTTGCGTTGTTGGAAAAAGTGAAAGAAGCACGGATTACGCCTGATTATGTCGCTGGCCATAGCTTAGGCGAATATACGGCGCTTGTAGCAGCGGGGGCTATTTCATTTGTGGATGCTGTGTATGCGGTACGAAAGCGCGGTGAATTTATGGAAGAAGCGGTGCCTGCTGGGGAAGGAACGATGGCGGCCGTCCTTGGAATGGCAGCAGAGGAACTTGAAGCGATTACGGAGCAAGTGACGAATGACGGCGCACCTGTGCAACTAGCCAATTTAAACTGTCCTGGGCAAATCGTCATTTCCGGTTCCAAAGCAGGTGTGGAACGTGCAGCGCAGCTAGCGAAAGAAAAAGGGGCGAAACGTGTGATTCCGCTTGATGTGAGCGGTCCGTTCCATTCGGTGCTCATGAAGCCGGCCGCTGGGAAGTTAGCGGATGTACTATCGTCCATTTCGATCGATAACGCAGAGGTTCCAGTCATCGCTAACGTGACAGCAGAGCCGATGACGGAGAAGGAAACGATTCAGCGATTGTTAATTGAACAACTCTATTCGCCCGTTCGTTGGGAACAATCCGTCGTCAAAATGATCGAATTAGGTGTCGATACGTTCGTAGAAATTGGACCGGGCAAAGTATTGTCAGGGCTTGTGAAAAAAATTAACCGCAATGTCAACGTGTATTCGATTTATGATCTTGCTTCCCTCGAAGCAACCATTGCGGAATTGAAAGGAGAATAAACATGTTGCAAGGAAAAGTCGCACTTGTTACAGGGGCGTCGCGCGGCATTGGCAGAGCGATTGCGTTAGAACTTGCGCGCCAAGGGGCAAAAGTAGCCGTCAACTATGCTGGCAGCGAAGCGAAAGCGAAAGAAGTAGTAGAAGAAATTGAGAAGATGGGCGGAGAAGCGTTTGCGGTGCAAGCGGACGTCGCCAACGGCGAAGCGGTAGAGCAAATGGTAAAAGAAGTGGTCGAACGCTTTGGCCGCATCGACATTTTAGTCAACAACGCCGGCATTACGCGCGATAATTTACTGATGCGTATGAAAGAAGAAGAATGGGATGACGTGATTAACACGAATTTAAAAGGAGTGTTCCATTGCACAAAGGCGGTGACCCGCCCGATGATGAAGCAGCGATACGGCCGCATCGTCAATATCGCTTCGATCGTCGGTGTTAGTGGCAATCCAGGGCAAGCAAACTACGTCGCGGCGAAAGCGGGCGTCATTGGTTTTACGAAAACAGCCGCACGAGAGCTTGCGAGCCGCAATATTACGGTGAATGCGATTGCGCCAGGCTTTATTACGACTGATATGACCGACCGCCTCAGCGAAGACGTTCGGACGGAAATGTTAAAACAAATTCCGCTCGCTCGTTTCGGGGAGCCGGATGATATTGCGAAAGTCGTTTCCTTTTTAGTATCGGACGCTGCCAATTACATTACCGGCCAAACAATTCATGTCGATGGCGGAATGGTCATGTAAATTCACGCTAGTATTTTGGCAAGAAATTGACTATAATCATGAGAGGAGGTGAATGTAATTATGGCAGACGTATTAGAGCGCGTAACGAAAATTATCGTAGACCGTCTAGGCGTAGAGGAGTCGCAAGTGACGCTAGAAGCTTCGTTTAAAGAAGATTTAGGCGCGGATTCTTTAGACGTAGTAGAACTTGTCATGGAATTAGAAGATGAGTTTGACATGGAAATTTCCGATGAGGAAGCAGAGAAAATTGTCACAGTTGGAGACGCTGTGAACTACATAAAAAGCCGCATGTAATGAATAACTAGGAAAAGTCCCGTTGCATAAACGGGGCTTTCTATGCTTTTTCATTGATCCACTTGGGCGATCGGTTCAGCGAGCAGATGATGGAATGAAGTCCGGAGGTCCTTATTTATGTCGAAACAGAAAGAGAAAGAACAGCGTACGAATGAAAAAAGGAAAGGGAAATTTCAACAATTGCAAGAGAAAATCGGAATTTTTTTCCGAAACGAAAAACTGTTAATTCAAGCGTTTACCCATTCATCGTATGTGAATGAGCATCGCAAACGACCGCAAGAAGATAATGAACGCCTTGAATTTTTAGGCGACGCTGTGCTAGAGTTAACCATCTCTCAATATTTATTTCAACATTTTCCGCATATGAGCGAAGGGGAATTGACGAAGTTGCGGGCGGCGATTGTGTGCGAGCCGTCGCTTGTGAAATTTGCCAATGACCTTGCGTTCGGCCAGCTTGTGTTGCTCGGAAAAGGAGAAGAAATGACGGGTGGGCGCATGCGGCCATCGCTTTTAGCGGACGTGTTTGAAGCGTTTATTGGCGCGCTTTATTTAGATCAAGGGATGGATGCGGTCATTCGATTTTTGGAGCAAACGATCTTTCCAAAAATTCGTGAAGGTGCTTTTTCTCATGTGATGGATTATAAAAGCCAACTGCAAGAGCTTGTGCAGCGCGATGGTAGCGGTGTCATCGAGTATACGATTTTGCAAGAAAAAGGGCCTGCGCACAATAAAGAGTTCGTTTCCCGCGTGTCGCTAAACGGCGAAGAGTTTGGCGTCGGTGTCGGGAGATCGAAAAAAGAAGCGGAGCAAAAAGCAGCGCAAATGGCGTTAGAAAAGTTAAAAGCGTTGGCGACTGAATAAAGCAACTTTTTCTCATAAAGGGCTGGCTTAGCGAAACATAGTCAGCCCTTTTGTCCGCTCTATGTTTGAATAAGCAATTATGGTACAATAGTGGGGATTTTAGATGAAAGATAGCGAGGCGGGGTACGCATATGTTCCTCAAACGATTAGATATTATCGGATTTAAATCTTTTGCTGATCGGGTATCGATCGAGTTTGTTCCAGGGGTGACGGCTGTCGTCGGTCCAAATGGTAGCGGCAAAAGCAATATTACCGATGCCATCCGTTGGGTGCTAGGCGAGCAGTCGGCGAAATCGCTTCGCGGTGCGAAGATGGAAGACATTATTTTTGCCGGAAGCGATTCGCGCAAGCCGCTCAACATTGCCGAAGTGACGTTGACGCTCGATAACGAAGACCAATTTTTGCCGCTTGACTACCAAGAAGTAAGTGTCACACGGCGCGTGTATCGTTCGGGAGAAAGCGAATTTTTTATTAACCAGCAGCCGTGCCGGTTGAAAGATATCGTCGATTTATTTATGGATTCCGGTTTAGGGAAGGAAGCGTTTTCGATTATCGGCCAAGGGCGCATCGAAGAAATTTTAAGCAGTAAGCCCGAAGAACGGCGCACGATTTTTGAAGAGGCGGCTGGGGTATTAAAATATAAGATTCGTAAGAAAAAAGCAGAGCATAAGCTTTTGGAAACGCAAGATAACTTGCATCGGGTGAACGATATTTTACATGAGTTAGAGCATCAGCTCGAACCGCTAAAAATACAGGCGTCGATTGCCAAAGACTATTTAGAAAAACGCGAGGAACTCGAGAAGTTTGAAGTGGCGCTCATCGCCCATGAAATCGAAGAGCTTCATCGCCAATGGAAAGAGTTAAACGAACAAGTCGCGACCCATCATCAAGAAGAAATGTCGTTATCGGCGACAATGCAAAAAGAAGAGGCGTCCGTTGAGCAGCTTCGCGATCAATTGACCGCGCTTGACGAATCGATTGACGGCTTACAGCAAGTGTTGCTTTCGGTAAGCGAAGAACTCGAAAAGCTAGAAGGTCGGAAAGAAGTATTAAAAGAACGGAAAAAAAATGCAGCGCAATATAAAAAACAGCTAGAAGAGGCGATCGCTTCTTTGACAGAGAAACAAGCGCGGCTTATCGAGGCGCTTGCGAAAGAAGAGCAAACGCTTATGCAAGCAAAACACGAAATCGCGGCGATTCAAGCGGAATTGAAAGAAAAGCAGCAAGCACTTTCGCTGTACGACGTAAGCGTCGAAGAACGAATGGAGAAATTAAAAAGCGATTATATTGAGCTTGTTCATGAGCAGGCGTCGTTAAAAAACGACCGTTCACATTTGCAGGCGCAGCTCGAAAAATTAACAACGAAACAGGCAACGCTTGCGAAAGAGAACGAAAAATATTTGCTCGAGCGCCAGCGCGTGCAAGAGCAACAGGCGCAATGGAAAGCGCAATACGAGCAAGCGGAGCAGAAAATCGCGATGCACGAACAAATGCTGCAAGAAAAGCTCGAGCAGCTGTCGCATCTAAAGCAAGAAATCGAGCAAAAAGAAGCGATGCTTTATCAAGCATACCAATATTTGCAGCAAACGAAATCGCGCAAAGAAATGTTGGAAGAAATGCAGCATGATTACGCAGGCTTTTTCCAAGGCGTCAAAGAAATTTTAAAAGCGCGCCATCAGCTTTCCGGCATTCATGGGGCGGTAGTGGAACTCATTTCTGTTCCAACGGAATACGAAACGGCGCTTGACATAGCGCTTGGCGGTGCGATGCAGCATATTGTTGTCGCGAATGAAGAAGCGGCGCGAGCGGCGATCCATTATTTAAAAACGAACGCATACGGACGGGCGACGTTTTTGCCGCTCAACGTCATTCAAGGAAAGTATATCCCACAAGAACAACTTGCGCTTGTGCAGAACCATCCAGCGTTTATTGGGGTGGCGAGCGAGCTTATTTCCTATGACCCGATGTATCGAACGGTAATGGCCCATTTGCTCGGTCATGTCATTGTCACGACTGACTTAAAAGGAGCGAACGAGCTGGCGCGGCTCCTAAAGTACCGCTATCGTCTTGTGACGCTTGAAGGAGATGTTGTCAGCCCAGGCGGTGCGATGACGGGTGGCGGTGTGGCGAAAAAGGCGAACTCGCTCTTAGGCCGAACGCGCGAGCTAGAAGCGATTACGAGTAAACTTCAAGAAATGGAAGAAAAAACGACGCAGCTTGAGCAATACGTACAAGCGAAAAAGCAAGAAGCAAGCGAACACGAAGCGGAAATTGCAGAGCTTCGCAACCAAATCGAACAATGGCGCTTAGTGTTGCAAGAAGTGAAAAGCGCATGGCGCGACGTCGAATGGCAAGAAAAAAATGTGAATGAACGGCTTGCATTATACGATCATGAAAAAGCGCACGACGAGCAAGAAAAGATGCAGCTCGAAGAAAAAATAGCTGCCGCAGATGAAAAGCTACGACAAATGGAGCAAGCGCTCGCGGAAATTGATGAACAAATGCAACAACTCGCGGTGCAAAAACAAGATGAACAACAATCAAAAGAAGCGTTGCAACAAGCGATGACGGAACAAAAAATCGCCCTTGCCGAAAAGCAGCAGCTGTTTAAACATTTACAAGAAAAAATCGAGCAAATGAAGCTCGAACAAAACGAAACGGAAATGAAGCGGAAAACGGCGGAAGAAGATTTGGCCGCGCTCTGTGCGGAAATGGAGTCAAACGATTCTGGCGAAGAGCAGCTTGAACGATTGCGGCAACAAAAGATGCAGCATAAAAACGAAACGGTCGAGCTCATTGCCAGCCGCCGCGAACAGCGCCTACACTATCAACAAACGCTTGAAAACCTTGAACGCGAATTAAAAGAGAAAAAACGCAAGTATAAACAGCTCACCGATATGATCAAAGACGAAGAAGTGAAATTGAATCGCCTCGACGTCGAACTTGAAAACTTGTTGGCGCGCTTGCGTGAAGAGTATATGTTAACGTTTGAAGCGGCAAAAGAAAAATATCCGCTTGAAATCGAGGCTACTGAAGCGCGGAAAAAAGTGAAGCTCATCAAACGGGCGATCGAAGAGCTCGGAACGGTGAATTTAGGCGCGATTGACGAATATGAACGTGTATCGGAGCGGTATCAGTTTTTAACGACGCAAAAAAGCGATTTACAGCAAGCGAAAGAAACGCTTTATCAAGTCATTGACGAGATGGATCAAGAGATGAAAAAACGGTTTTTAGCAACGTTCCAACAAATTCGTTCCCAGTTCAGCGACGTCTTCCAGCAACTATTTGGCGGAGGACGTGCCGATTTGCAGCTGACCGATCCAACGGATTTGTTAAATACAGGTGTGGAAATTGTCGCCCAGCCGCCGGGGAAAAAGCTGCAAAATTTAAGTTTATTATCAGGCGGCGAGCGGGCGCTGACGGCGATTGCGTTATTGTTTTCGATTTTAAAAGTGCGGCCGGTGCCGTTTTGCGTATTGGACGAAGTGGAAGCGGCGCTTGATGAAGCGAACGTGCATCGTTACGCCCACTATTTAAAACAATTTAGCAGCCAAACGCAGTTTATTGTTATTACCCATCGGAAAGGAACGATGGAAGAGGCGGACGTGCTCTATGGGGTGACGATGCAAGAGTCAGGAGTATCGAAATTAGTATCCGTTCGTTTAGAAGATTCAAAGCAGCTTGTGAAATCGTAAAGAAAGGTGGAAAAGCGATGAATTTTTTTAAAAAGCTGAAAGAGAAAATTACACAGCAAACGGATGCGGTAACGGAAAAGTTTAAACAAGGGCTAGCGAAAACACGCGATTCGTTTGCAGGACGGGTGAATGATTTAATTGCCCGCTACCGAAAAGTCGATGAAGAGTTTTTTGAAGAGCTGGAAGAAATTTTAATCGCTGCCGACGTCGGCGTGACGACGGTGATGGATTTAATTGACGAATTAAAGATGGAAGTGAAGCGCCGCAACATTCAAGAGACAAAAGAAATGCAGGCGGTCATTTCGGAGAAGCTTGTCGACATTTATAAAGGCGGCGATGACGCGCCGGCTACGTTAAATATGCAAGAAAACGGCTTGACGGTCATTTTATTTGTCGGCGTCAACGGGGTCGGGAAAACGACGACGATCGGAAAATTAGCGCATAAGTTGAAATTGGAAGGGAAAACGGTACTCTTAGCGGCTGGTGATACGTTCCGCGCTGGGGCGATTGAGCAGCTCGAAGTATGGGGCGAGCGCGTTGGAGTGGACGTCATTAAGCAGTCGGCTGGTTCTGACCCAGCGGCCGTTATGTATGACGCGATTCAAGCAGCGAAAGCGCGCAACGTCGATGTCTTGCTATGCGATACGGCTGGTCGTTTGCAAAATAAAGTAAACTTAATGAAAGAGTTAGAAAAAGTGAAACGCGTCATTGAGCGCGAAATTCCGGGAGCGCCGCACGAAGTGTTGCTCGTACTCGATGCGACGACTGGACAAAACGCGATGAGCCAAGCGAAAATTTTTAAAGAAGCGACGAACGTGACCGGCATCGTGCTCACGAAACTTGACGGCACTGCCAAAGGCGGCATCGTCTTAGCGATCCGCAATGAACTGAACATTCCAGTCAAATTCGTCGGCCTCGGCGAAAAAATGGACGACTTGCAAGCCTTCGACCCAGAACAATACGTCTACGGACTGTTTGCGGATTTATTGGAAGAATAAAGAAACGTTCATTAAAAGACAAAACAACGGGCAAATGGAGATCAAAATGCGATGAGACCTTTTTTGCTTGTTTTAGCGGTTCTATTGGGAGTGTGGTCTGGTATTTCGGGATGCCAAGCAAAATCGGACACGATTAGAGGCGAAGTCATTAGGGCGACCGAGAAGGAAATATGGGTCGATTGGTCTCAGTCATCTAAATTAGAGAAACAAAAAATAGACGTCGGTTATTTTTACAAAATATCGATTGATTCCCATACGGTTATTCGCAGTTTCACTGGCAAACAGCTGAAACCGGAGGAGATTGCGACGGGCGTTTCGGTGACGGTGAAAACGAGAAAGCCATTGTCGGCGTACAAAAGCGGTGCTGTTTTTCTATTTGGTGAAGATGACGAACCTTCTGCAAGACGACCGTAGAGAAGGACGGCTGCTTTTAAACGACCACACCATTTTTGCCATTTTTTCATCGATTCACCGAGAAGGAAACTACGTGCATTCGCCTCTCCGGACATGCTTGGATCAGGATGATGAAGAAAATAAGAAGGATTAAGCCCCAACCCTTGACACCTTGAGGAAAAGACGGTACACTAAATGTTTGTAAAGGTATTTTACTTAACAAACGGGGAGGGAGTTCGATGCTTGAGAAAACAACGCGAATGAACTATTTGTACGATTTTTACCAGTCGTTGTTAACCCCGAAGCAACGAAGCTATATGTCGCTTTATTATTTAGACGATTACTCCCTCGGCGAAATTGCAGAAGAGTACGAAGTCAGCCGGCAAGCCGTTTACGATAACATTAAACGAACGGAAGCGATGCTTGAGGAATACGAAGAAAAACTCGCATTGTTCCAAAAGTTTCAAGCACGGCAACAGCTAATCAAGCGGCTGAAGGAAATAGCGAAACAATATGCCGACGACAAACTATGGGAAACGATTGAAGCGTTGGAGAAACTAGAGTAGGAGGCGGTAACGTATGGCATTTGAAGGATTAGCCGACCGTCTGCAAAGCGTGATGAACAAAATCCGCGGCAAAGGAAAAGTGACGGAAGCCGATGTGAAAGAAATGATGCGCGAAGTCCGGCTTGCGCTTTTAGAAGCGGACGTAAACTTTAAAGTCGTTAAAGACTTTATTAAACGCGTCAGCGAGCGCGCGGTTGGCCAAGAAGTGCTAAAAAGCTTAACGCCAGGCCAACAAGTCATTAAAGTCGTCAAAGAAGAACTAACGGCGCTCATGGGCGGAGAACAAAGCAAAATTGCTGTCGCTACTCGCCCGCCAACCGTCATTATGATGGTCGGTTTGCAAGGGGCCGGAAAAACGACGACGACGGGAAAATTAGCGAACTTATTGCGCAAAAAATATAACCGGAAGCCGCTGTTAGTCGCCGCCGACATTTACCGTCCGGCCGCCATCAAACAGCTCGAAACGCTCGGCAAACAGCTGAACATTCCGGTATTTTCCCTCGGCGATCAAGTCAGCCCAGTCGAAATCGCCAAACAAGCGATTGCAAAAGCGAAAGAAGACCATCACGACTACGTCATCATCGACACCGCTGGGCGGCTTCATATTGATGAAGCGCTAATGGACGAATTAAAGCAAATAAAAGAACTGACGAAACCGGATGAAATTTTTCTCGTCGTCGACGCGATGACCGGACAAGATGCTGTCAATGTCGCGCAAAGCTTTAACGAGCAGCTTGGGTTAACCGGTGTCATTTTAACGAAACTGGACGGCGATACGCGCGGTGGGGCAGCGCTATCGATTAAAGCGGTCACAAACACGCCGATTAAATTCGTCGGGATGGGCGAAAAAATGGATGCCCTTGAGCCGTTTCATCCGGAGCGGATGGCTTCCCGCATTTTAGGCATGGGGGATGTGCTTACGCTCATCGAAAAAGCACAAGCGGCGGTCGATGAAGAAAAAGCGAAAGAGCTTGAGCAAAAAATGCGCACGATGTCGTTTACGTTCGATGACTTCCTCGAACAGCTCGGACAAGTGCGCAAAATGGGGCCGCTCGATGAAATTTTGAAAATGCTTCCTGGTGCCAATAAAATCAAAGGCTTAAACAATATCCAAATCGATGAAAAACAAATTGCGCACGTCGAAGCCATTATTCGCTCGATGACAAAAGAAGAAAAAGCCAACCCAGAAATTATTAACGCTAGCCGCAAAAAGCGCATCGCTAAAGGAAGCGGCACATCGGTTCAAGAAGTGAACCGGTTATTAAAGCAATTTGAAGAAATGAAAAAAATGATGAAAATGATGACGACGATGACAAAAGGAAAGAAAAAAGGGTTTAAATTCCCGTTTATGTAGGGAATAATGTGTTAAGAAAAAACACTTTACAAACTACACGATTATTGCTAATATACTATCTTGTGTGAACTATTTACGGAGGTGCTAGAAAAAATGGCAGTAAAAATTCGTTTGAAACGCATGGGTGCGAAAAAATCACCTTTCTATCGTATTGTAGTAGCGGACTCTCGTTCACCGCGCGACGGCCGCTTTATTGAAACAATCGGTACGTACAACCCAGTAGCGGAGCCAGCTGAAGTGAAAATCAACGAAGAATTAGCATTAAAATGGCTACAAAACGGGGCAAAACCGTCGGATACGGTTCGCAACTTGCTTTCGAAACAAGGAATTTTAGAAAAATTCCACAACTTAAAATACGGCAAATAATGCGCGTGATGTAAATGAAGCCGCTAATTGAAACGATTGTACGGGCGCTTGTCGATTATCCAGACGAGGTTGTTGTTACGGAAACTGCGGACGAACAGACGATTACCTATACGTTATCCGTTCATGAAGAAGACATCGGAAAGGTAATCGGGAAGCAAGGGCGCACGATTCACGCGATTCGAACGGTTGTATATGCAGCGGCATCTGATCTGCCGAAGCGCGTCATCGTGCAAATTAACGACAAAGGGTGAGGGAAATCCTCCCCTTTTTTATTACCGTTTGAGGGGTGTCGCCATGAAAATTATCCAAACCGTTGAAGTGAAGCAAATTTTAACCGAAAAAAGCCGCGCAGAGCTGCACGAAAAATTTTCCGCCCGCAAGCGAAAGCTACAACAAGAATGCGACCAACTTCGTTTTGAACAAAAGCGCCTCGAAAAATCCGCCAAATATTCGCCGACGATTTTAAAACAATACTTCACGAAAGAAATCGACGATCGGCTCGAAAAAATCAAACTATTGGATTTTCAGCTCGAACAATTACACATCCTACCGTTAGGCAGTGAACTAAAAGAACGGGAAGTACAAGCGTTAGTCGATGTCCGTGTCGGCGACCGCTGGGACGACATCGTCAACATGCGCGCCATTGTTATCGAAGACGGCATTGTGAAAGAAATTCGCTGAAAAAGAGGTGAGAATGATGAAATGGTTTCATGTCGGCACAATTGTGAATACGCACGGCATTCGCGGCGAAGTGCGCGTCATTTCTAAAACCGATTTCGCCGATGAACGCTATAAAATCGGCAATACGCTCTATATTTTCATGGACAACGCTCCACAACCAATCGAAGTAAAAGTAAAAAGCCACCGCGTCCATAAATCGTTTGACTTATTATCATTTGAAGGATACGACAACATTAACCTCGTTGAAAAATTGAAAGGCGGCGTATTAAAAGTGCCGGAAAGCCAGCTCAGTAAACTTGGCGAAGGTGAATTTTACTTTCACGAAATTATCGGCTGTACGGTCATAACGGAAGACGGGGAAACGATTGGCGAAGTCAAAGAAATATTGACACCAGGGGCGAACGACGTCTGGGTCGTCAAGCGAAAAAACGGAAAAGAGGCATTAATCCCGTACATTACTGATGTCGTCATCGACGTTAATGTGAACGAAAAACAAATTACGATTCGCCCGATGGAAGGACTGCTTGACTGATGAAAATTGACATTTTAACATTATTCCCTAATATGTTTACCGGCGTGCTTCATGAATCGATTTTAAAAAAAGCGCAAGAAAAGCAAGCTGTTTCGATCAATGTCATTAATTTTCGCGAATTTGCCGATAACAAACACCAAACGGTAGACGACTATCCGTACGGTGGCGGTGCAGGCATGGTATTAAAGCCGCAACCGATTTTTGATGCGGTCGCCCATTTGACGAAACAGGCAAACAATGCGCGCATCATTTTGCTTTGTCCACAAGGGGAACGTTACACGCAAAAAAAAGCGGAAGAGCTTGCAAAAGAATCGCATTTAATTCTCATTTGCGGACATTACGAAGGGTATGATGAGCGCATTCGCGAACATTTAGTAACCGATGAAATTTCGATTGGTGATTATGTGCTAACTGGCGGAGAAATAGGCGCGATGGTCATCGTCGACAGCGTCGTCCGCCTGTTGCCGGGCGTGCTAGGTAACGAAGCTTCCTCCGTGCACGATTCGTTCAGTTCTGGACTATTGGAATATCCACAATATACGCGCCCAGCCGACTTTCGTGGGCTCAAAGTGCCGGAAGTGCTCTTATCAGGAAATCATCGCTTAATTGACGAATGGCGGCAAAAAGAATCGTTGCGCCGCACATTTTTGCGCCGACCTGATCTTCTAGCGCAATGCAAATTAACGGACAAGCAAAAAAAATGGCTGGAAGAATTTCAAAAAAACGAACGGTAACTATTGCATACGATACCCCTTTATGCTAGTATAATCTTTGTGACTTAGGCTTAAGTCGTTAAAACGATGTTCCGCTGCAATGACGAAAAGCATTGGTATGAGCATCTGTTGGAAGGAGTTGAATACGATGCATCATTTAATTCAAGAAATCACAAAAGAACAATTGCGAACAGATCTACCTGACTTCCGCCCTGGTGACACAGTGCGCGTTCACGTAAAAGTTGTGGAAGGAAACCGTGAACGGATTCAGGTATTCGAAGGCGTTGTCATTAAGCGCCGCGGTGCAGGCGTAAGCGAAACATTTACGGTTCGTAAAGTTTCTTACGGCGTAGGTGTAGAGCGTACATTCCCAGTGCACACGCCAAAAATCGCAAAATTAGAAGTTGTTCGCCGCGGTAAAGTGCGTCGCGCGAAACTTTACTACTTGCGCCAACTTCGCGGTAAAGCTGCACGTATTAAAGAAATTCGCTAAGCGAATGGAAACACGGAAAGATGGAGTAAGGAGCTTGAAGTTCAAGCTCCTTTTTTCTAATCAAATGTAGGTGGGAGAAGGATGGAAAAGAAAAAAAGCGAAACGTGGGAATGGCTGAAAGCGATCGTGATTGCTGTGCTCTTAGCGGGCGGCATCCGCTATTTTGTTTTTGCGCCGATTATTGTCGATGGACTGTCGATGATGCCGACCCTTCATGACCGTGATCGGATGATTGTCAACAAGCTTTCTTATAAAATCGGTGAACCGCATCGCTTTGATATTATTGTGTTTCATGCGGAAGAAGGGAAAGATTATATTAAGCGGGTGATCGGCTTGCCAGGTGATCGTATCGAATATAAAAACGATACGTTGTACGTCAACGGAAAGGCGTATAAAGAGCCGTATTTAGATGAATATAAAAAACAGCTTATCGACGGGCCATTAACCGAGTCATTTACGCTAGAGGAGATTACAGGCAGAAAAACCGTGCCGAAAGGCTATTTATTTGTGATGGGCGACAATCGCCGCTTTAGCAAAGACAGCCGTCATATCGGCTTTATTCCAATGGAAAAAGTAGTGGGAAAAGCGAGCATTGTATACTGGCCGCTTTCCGATGCCCGCATGATGAAATAAGTAGGTGGAAGTAATGATGATCCAATGGTTTCCAGGCCATATGGCGAAAGCGAAGCGCGAAGTGCAAGAAAAATTAAAGTTGATTGATGTTGTATTTGAACTGCTAGATGCGCGCATTCCGCTCTCTTCGCGAAATCCGATGATCGACGAAATTTTAACGAACAGGCCGCGCATTATTTTGCTCAACAAAGCCGATATGGCCGACGAAAAAGTAACGAACGAATGGATTTCCTTTTTTGCCGAGCAAGGATTGCGCGCGCTCGCCATCGATTCACAAGCCGGAACAGGTATGAAACAAATCGTTGCCGCCGCCAAAGACATGACAAAAGAAAAATTTGCGAAAATGGCGGCAAAAGGGATTAAAAACCCTCGTCCGCTACGCGCGTTAATCGTCGGCATTCCGAACGTCGGTAAATCGACGCTCATCAACCGACTCGCCGGAAAACATATCGCCAAAACCGGTGATAAGCCAGGCGTGACAAAAGCGCAGCAATGGATTAAAGTTGGAAAAGAAATGGAGCTTTTAGATACACCAGGAATTTTATGGCCAAAGTTTGAAGACGAAGAAGTTGGTTTGAAACTTGCGACAACAGGAGCGATTAAAGATACGATTTTAAATTTGCAGGACGTAGCGGTTTATGCGCTCCGTTTTTTAGCCGTGCACTATCCAGACCGCCTAAAAGAGCGCTATTCGCTTACGGACATTCCAGATGACATCGTCGAGTTGTTTGACGCCATCGGCAAACGCCGTGGCTGTCTCGCCAGCGGCGGAGCGGTCGATTACGATAAAGTGGCAGAACTTGTCCTTCGCGATATCCGAACAGAAAAACTTGGCCGCCTCAGCTTTGAGAAACCGTAAAGCCCGAACAAACCGGGCTTTATTTTTTTGCGAATGTGCCGATATAAAAAATAGAGAGGAACGATCATCAATGAAACGTACGGTGAAAGAAATCCAACAACTATTACTAACGTTAGACGAGCAGCATCCGCTTTTTCAAGAAATCGCTCGCGATGAGCGAAAAAGTGTGCAAAAACTGTTGGCTCGCTGGCGAAAGCAAAAAGAAAACGCTGAGAAAGAGCGAAACCAGTGGGAACAAATGTCGCGTTATGAGCAGTCACTTTATGCGAAAGGAGTTTCCTACGTTGCCGGCATCGACGAAGCAGGTCGAGGGCCGCTTGCTGGTCCGGTTGTCGCCGGTGCCGTCATCTTGCCGCCTGATGTGTATTTGCCGGGCTTAAACGACTCAAAAAAGCTATCAGAGGCTAAACGGGAAGCGCTATTTGAACAAATTCAAGCAGCCGCTGTTTCTATCGGTATCGGCATCGTGTCAGCGAAAGAAATTGATGAACTCAATATTTATCAAGCAGCGAAAAAGGCGATGATGAAAGCGGTCGAGCAGCTCTTTCCGCAGCCGGATTATTTGTTAATTGACGCGATGGAACTTCCGCTTGCCATCCCGCAGCAAAGCCTTATCAAAGGCGATGCGAACAGCGTTTCCATTGCCGCAGCCTCCATTGTCGCAAAAGTGACGCGCGATTCGATTATGAAACAGCTTGGCGAACAATACCCGCAATACGGCTTTGAAAAGCATATGGGGTATGGAACAGAATACCATTTACAGGCGATTCGCACATATGGCGTTACCGAGCATCACCGTCGCTCATTTGCACCGGTAAAAGAACTATTGTTATTGGAATAAAAAGATTGAGGGAAGGAGGGAAACGATGATCCAACGTGTCAGTGGCTCGACGGAACAGCGGTGGCCAACTTCGGCATCGTCCGTTCCTCTGCAAAACGGTCAAGTCGTATACGGAAAAGTAGAAAAAATAGGGGCGAACGGGATGGCGTTCGTGAGAATTGGCGGAGAAATGATCGAAGCCGAGCTACAAACGCCGCTTCAAGCTGGCCAATTTTATTCGTTTCAAGTCACGAAAGAGGAGGAAACGATTCTCCTCAAGCGATTAGATGCGCCTAGTGAACGAAGCGAGGCGACCATCGAACAGATTGCAGAGCAATTGGTGAAAAAATGGCGGCTTTCCCGTGAGATGCAGTCGCTCCTCCGCTTTTTGTTGCAAAAACAGGTGCCGTTTGCGAAAGCAGACATCGTCCAAGCGGAAAAATGGCTGCTCGCCACACCGGAAAGAGACATTAATTTGCGTGCGTTGGAAATGATGTATGCGAATCGGCTGCCGGTGACGGAATCGGTCTTTTTCGCGTTGAAGGCAGTGCAACATCCCGAGTCGCTCGCGACACAGCTTTCCGATTTGCAGCGCGCGCTCGCATCGATTCCAAAGCAACAGCTGTCGGAAGCGCAACAAACGCTCCTCGGAGAGTTAGAGCGAATGAATCGCCTTTTGGTTGACGACCAGCAAGAACAAAGGCTGGATCAACTGCCGAAAACGTTCGCTAAACATATGAAAGCGCTGATCAAAGCGCTCGGGTTGGAGTACGAAGCGAACGTAGCAAAAGACGTGCAAACGGCTCGAGCGATGGAGGGGTTAAAACCGCTACTGTTGCGCGCGCAGCAAGAAAGAAGCGACGAAACGTTAACGAAACAAGTCGATACGCTCATTCACCGCTTGACTGGCCAACAGTTGCTTTCGCACGAACAAGGCCCCATCCAACCTTTATTTATTCAATTGCCGTTTCTTTTCGGAAATGAGCGCACCGATGTCACAATTCATTGGCAAACGCGAAAAAAACAAAACGGCGAGATCGATCCGCACTATTGCCGCCTGCTATTTTATTTACAGCTTCCCGCGTTAAAAGAAATAACTGTCGATGTCCGCATTCAAAACAGCATTATCCACGTTTCGTTATTTAACGACACGCCGCAGCTAGAAACGATCGTGTCACTGATGCAGCCAATGTTGAAAGAGCGGCTTTCCGCATGCGGATATACGCTGTCGACCGTCAAGGTGGCGACACCGCCAGAACAAAAGCAAAGCGATGTATTATTTTTACGTGTGTTGAATAATTATTCGGGGGTAGACTATCGCATATGAACGAAAAAAGAAAACAAGCCGTTGCTTTAGCATACAATTCCCAAGAACATATTGCCCCTGTCGTTGTTGCAAAAGGGAAAGGACGGGTGGCGGAACAAGTCATTGCCGTCGCCAAAGCAAACGGCATCCCGATCCAAGAAGACCCATCGCTCGTTCAATTGTTAAGCGAACTTGAAATTAATGAGGCGATTCCCGAGCAGCTATACAAAGTTGTCGCCGAGCTGTTTGCGTTCATTTACCACCTTGAACGAACGCTCGGCGAGAAAAAGTAGCGGGTTGTTTTCCTTGAAAACAACTCTTTTTTGTTATAAGAATTTTTTTGATTTTATGTCGAAACGGTAGACAATATGGAAACTGACAGTATACAATGAAAGCGCTAGTACTTTTTATACATAGGAGGATGGGATATGAATATTCATGAGTATCAAGGCAAAGAGATCCTCAGAAGCTATGGGGTTGCCGTACCGAACGGCCGCGTGGCGTTTACCGTCGAAGAAGCAGTAGAAGCAGCAAAAGAATTAGGTAGTGCCGTTTGTGTTGTCAAAGCGCAAATTCATGCGGGCGGCCGCGGAAAAGCCGGAGGGGTAAAAGTTGCAAAAAGTTTGGAAGAAGTTCGTACATATGCAAGCGAACTGTTAGGAAAAGTGCTTGTTACGCACCAAACAGGTCCAGAAGGAAAAGAAGTGAAGCGCTTATTGATTGAAGAAGGTTGCGATATTAAAAAAGAATATTACATCGGCTTAGTTGTGGACCGTGCCACTTCTCGCGTCGTTCTAATGGGTTCGGAAGAAGGCGGAACGGAAATTGAAGAAGTAGCGGCGAAAACACCGGAGAAAATTTTCAAAGAATACATTGACCCGGCGGTCGGATTACAAGCGTTCCAAGCGCGCCGCATGGCGTTTAACATTAACATTCCGAAAGAGTTAGTCAACCAAGCGGTCAAATTTATGATGGGCTTATACCAAGTGTTCGTTGACAAAGATTGCTCCATCGCAGAAATCAACCCACTTGTTGTGACAGGCGACGGCAAAGTGATGGCGCTGGATGCGAAATTAAACTTTGATTCCAACGCTTTATATCGTCATAAAGATGTGCTCGAATACCGCGATTTAGACGAAGAAGATCCAAAAGAAGTCGAAGCATCGAAATACGACTTAAACTACATCGCATTAGACGGAAATATCGGCTGCATGGTCAACGGTGCTGGCCTTGCGATGGCAACAATGGACATCATTAAATATTACGGCGGCGAACCAGCGAACTTCTTAGATGTTGGTGGCGGCGCGACAGCTGAAAAAGTAACGGAAGCGTTCAAAATCATTTTATCCGATGAGAACGTCAAAGGCATTTTCGTGAACATTTTCGGCGGCATTATGAAATGTGACGTCATCGCTAGCGGCATTGTCGAAGCAACGAAACAAGTCGGCCTTGAACTTCCGCTTGTCGTCCGTTTAGAGGGAACAAACGTAGAATTAGGGAAAAAGATTTTACAAGAGTCCGGCTTAAACATTGTTGCGGCAGAATCGATGGCAGACGGCGCACAAAAAATTGTCGAGCTAGTACGTTAAGAAGGCGAGGGAGAACAAATGAGCGTTTTTATTAATAAAGACACAAAAGTCATCGTACAAGGGATTACGGGGTCACAAGGGTTGTTCCATACGAAACAAATGCTGGAATACGGAACAAAAATCGTCGGCGGTGTCACACCAGGAAAAGGCGGCACAGAAATTGAAGGTGTTCCAGTATTTGATACTGTTTCTGAAGCGGTGGAAAAAACAGGCGCGAACGCTTCCGTTATTTACGTTCCGCCAGCATTTGCGGCTGATGCGATTATGGAAGCAGTCGATGCCGGCTTAGATCTTGTCGTATGTATTACCGAAGGCATTCCTGTCCTTGATATGGTAAAAGTCAAACGTTACATGGAAGGCAAGAAAACGCGCTTAATCGGGCCAAACTGCCCAGGCGTTATTACGCCAGAAGAATGCAAAATCGGCATTATGCCTGGCTACATTCATAAAAAGGGGCATGTCGGTATCGTGTCACGCTCTGGTACGTTAACGTACGAAGCGGTGCATCAATTAACGCAAGCTGGCATTGGCCAATCGACAGCGGTTGGTATCGGCGGTGACCCGGTCAACGGTACGAATTTCATCGATGTATTAAAAGCGTTTAACGAAGACGAAGAAACATATGCCGTCATTATGATTGGAGAAATCGGCGGTACGGCGGAAGAAGAAGCGGCGGAATGGGTAAAAGCGAACATGAAAAAACCGGTCGTTGGCTTTATCGGTGGGCAAACCGCACCTCCTGGAAAACGGATGGGACATGCTGGGGCCATCATTTCCGGCGGTAAAGGAACAGCGGCGGAAAAAATCAAGAAAATGAACGAGTGTGGCATTAAAGTAGCTGACACGCCTGCCGTTATCGGCGAAACGCTCATCTCTGTCTTGAAAGAGCAAGGCCTTTACGAAAAATGCAAAACGCATTAATCCAATCCGTCCCGTATAGCGCATCTCGCTCTATGCGGGACGATTTTTTCAATCTACGACGAGAAAGGAAGATTCGATGTACTCATCCGTTCGGGAGCGCCTCATTCATCTTCACCATTGCCGCGGCGTCGGCTGGAAAACGATCGATCGTCTATTGCGCATCGATCCATCGCTTTCCTCTATTTTTTCTCTCCCATCTTCCACTATTGCTTCGATGATGTCGATTTTTCACGAACGAAATTCTTTGTTTTTCCAAGATTTACATTCCCTTGATATTAAAAGTATGATAAAAACATATAAGGACAAAAATATTGACGTCATTACTGTTTTAGATGACGATTATCCGGAATGGCTGAAGCATAGTTTTGAACCACCGTGGGTGTTGTATGCGAAAGGAAAGATTGAATGGCTTTCACATCTCAAAATGCTTAGCATTGTCGGGACGAGGCAACCGACAACCGAAGGTATTCGCGCCTTACAAGTGCTCATTCCTCCGCTCGTTCAAGCGGGCTGGACGATTGTAAGCGGCCTCGCGTTAGGGATTGATGCAGCGGCGCATGAAATCACGATCGAACAGCACGGAAAGACGATTGCGGTCATCGCTGGGGGAGTAGAGCATATTTATCCGAAGCAAAACCGGGGGCTTGCGGAGCGATTAATGCGCGATCACCTTATTATCTCTGAATACCCTCCGCATACGAAGCCGCAAAAATGGCAATTTCCGTTGCGAAACCGTATCATCAGCGGCTTGTCGCTCGGAACGGTCGTCGTTCAGGCAAAAGAAAAAAGCGGTTCACTCATTACCGCATCCCTTGCGCTCGAGCAAGGGAGGGAAGTGTTTGCTGTGCCTGGGTCTATTTTCCTAGAACAGGCAAGTGGCACGAATAAGCTTATTCAACAAGGGGCAAAACTTGTTTGCACCGCACAAGATATTATAGATGAATTTGCCTATATTTTTCCAAGTGGATAAAATTTTTCACATCATGTTTGACAAATACCCGTACAATCATTAATAATAATGAAGATTTTAATTTTACCTCTTGAGGGAGGATCCAGTATGTCAGATTATCTCGTCATCGTGGAATCACCGGCAAAAGCGAAAACGATCGAACGTTATTTAGGCAGAAAATATAAAGTAAAAGCTTCCATGGGACATATTCGCGACTTGCCAAAAAGCCAAATGGGCGTTGATATAAACAATGATTATGAGCCGAAATATATTACGATTCGCGGCAAAGGGCCGGTGATTAAAGAGCTGAAGACGGCGGCGAAAAAAGCGAAAAAAGTGTTTTTAGCGGCCGACCCTGATCGGGAAGGAGAGGCGATCGCATGGCATCTAGCACATATGCTAGACCTTGATATTCATTCAGACTGCCGCGTCGTTTTTAACGAAATTACGAAAGATGCGATCCGCGAGTCATTCCAGCATCCGCGGGCAATCAATATGCATTTAGTCGATGCGCAACAAGCTCGGCGCGTGCTTGACAGACTCGTAGGTTATAATATTAGTCCACTTCTCTGGAAAAAAGTAAAAAAAGGTTTAAGCGCCGGCCGGGTGCAATCTGTCGCATTGCGGCTCATTATCGACCGTGAAAAAGAAATTCAAGCATTTCAGCCGGAAGAATATTGGTCGATTCCAGCGGAGTTTATGAAGCAAAATGAAGCGTTTACCGCTTACTTTTACGGAATGGACGGACAAAAACTCGAGTTAAAAAACGAAGCTGATGTAAAAGCGGTTTTCGCTCGCCTCGAAGGGAACCGTTTTACAGTGAAGACGGTGACAAGAAAAGAGCGGAAGCGAAATCCGGTTCCACCGTTTACGACTTCTTCCTTGCAGCAAGAAGCGGCACGTAAGCTGAATTTTCGCACGAAAAAGACGATGATGCTGGCACAGCAACTGTACGAAGGAATTGACCTTGGCAGCGACGGCACCGTCGGTTTAATTACATATATGCGTACAGACTCGACGCGCGTATCAGAAACGGCGCAGAAAGAAGCGCTTTCGTATATTGAATCCGCGTTTGGCAAAGACTATGTGGCACAAGAAAAGCGGAAAGAAAAGAAAAATGTGAACGCGCAAGATGCGCATGAAGCGATTCGGCCGACGTCGGTGTTTCGCGACCCACAGTCGGTGAAGCCGTATTTAAGCCGCGATCAGTTTCGTCTGTATAAGCTCATTTGGGAACGATTCGTCGCGAGCCAAATGGCGCCTGCGCTGCTTGATACGATGAGTGTCGATTTAGAAAATGGCGGTGTCATTTTCCGCGCGAACGGTTCAAAAGTGAAATTTCCAGGATTTATGAAAGTGTACGTCGAAGGAACGGACGATCAAACGGACGAGCAAGACCGATTGCTTCCGGATTTGCAAGAAGGAGAAACAGTCATCGGCAAAGACATTGAGCCGAAGCAGCACTTTACGCAGCCACCTCCGCGCTACACGGAAGCAAGGCTCGTAAAAACGCTCGAGGAACTTGGGATCGGGCGGCCGTCAACATACGCACCAACGTTAGATACGATTCAAAAACGAAATTACGTGGTGCTAGAAAATAAACGTTTTGTCCCGACGGAACTTGGGGAAATTGTCATGGAATTAATCCTTGAGTTTTTCCCAGAAATTTTAGATGTCGAATTTACCGCGAAAATGGAAAAAAGCTTAGATGAAATTGAGGAAGGAAAAATCGAGTGGGTCAAAGTAGTCGATGAGTTTTATCGAGAGTTTGAAAAACGGTTACACATCGCTGAAAAAGAAATGAAAGAAGTGGAAATAAAAGACGAACCAGCCGGTATTGATTGTGACGTATGTGGAAGCCCGATGGTGTATAAAATGGGGCGGTTCGGAAAATTTGTTGCTTGTTCGAATTTTCCAGCGTGCCGGCACACAAAACCGATCGTCAAAGAAATCGGTGTCAAATGTCCACAATGTCATGAAGGCAATATCGTTGAACGCAGCAGCAAGAAAAAGCGTGTGTTCTACGGCTGCGACCGTTTTCCGGCGTGCGATTTTGTGTCATGGGATAAGCCGCTTGCACGCCCTTGTCCGAAATGCGACGGTTTGTTAGTAGAGAAAAAGTTGAAAAAAGGAATACAAGTGCAATGCGTGAAATGTGACTACGAAGAAGAACCACAATCGTAATCATCGGTGAGCGACCGTTAGTCCTCACCGTTTTTATGCGGAAAGGGAGGAATCAGCATGATTGTGAACGTCATTGGCGCAGGATTAGCTGGAAGCGAAGCAGCATGGCAGCTAGCCAATCGAAACATTCAAGTCCGATTGTACGAAATGCGCCCGGTCAAACAAACGCCGGCGCATCATACAGAAAAGTTTGCTGAGCTCGTTTGTAGCAACTCACTAAGGGCAAACACGTTGACAAATGCCGTCGGCGTGTTAAAAGAAGAAATGCGGCGATTGAATTCCGTTATTATGAAAGCGGCAGACGAATGCTCTGTTCCGGCTGGAGGAGCGCTGGCAGTAGACCGACATGAGTTTGCGGCGCGCGTAACGGATTTTGTTCAAAATCATCCGAACGTGACCGTTATTCGTGAGGAAGTAACGGAGATTCCGTCAGGTCCGACCGTTATCGCCACCGGGCCGTTAACATCGCCAGCGCTGTCGGAAAAACTGAAGGAGCTAACCGGCGAAGAGTACTTATATTTTTATGATGCCGCTGCGCCGATTGTCGAAAAAGAAAGCATCAATATGGACAAAGTGTACATAAAATCGCGCTACGACAAAGGCGAAGCCGCCTATTTGAACTGCCCGATGACCGAAGCAGAATTTGATCGTTTTTATGAAGCTCTCGTTTCAGCAGAAACGGTGCCGTTAAAAGAATTTGAAAAGGAAATTTATTTTGAAGGATGCATGCCGATTGAAGTGATGGCTAAACGCGGAAAGAAAACGTTATTATTCGGTCCGATGAAGCCGGTAGGCCTTGAAGATCCGCGCACAGGGAAGCGTCCGTTTGCGGTCGTTCAGCTTCGTCAAGATGATGCTGCCGGCACGCTTTACAACATTGTCGGCTTTCAAACCCATTTAAAATGGGGCGATCAAAAAGAAGTATTCCGTCTCATACCGGGGCTGGAAAATGCGGAGTTTGTTCGCTATGGTGTTATGCACCGCAATACGTTTATTAACTCGCCAAAGTTATTGCGGCCAACGTATCAGTATAAAGGACGCGATGATCTATTTTTTGCAGGACAAATGACCGGTGTGGAAGGGTATGTCGAATCAGCCGCTTCTGGCTTAGTCGCTGGTATAAATGCCGCCCGGTTCGTGTTAGGACAAGAGCTGCTTGTATTTCCGAAAGAAACCGCCATCGGTAGCATGGCACATTACATTACATCGGCGGATCCGAAATATTTCCAACCGATGAACGCCAATTTTGGTTTATTTGCTCCGCTGGAAGAAACGATTAAAGATAAAAAACGCCGCAATGAACAATACGCGAAACGGGCGTTAGACACAATTCAGAATTTTATAAAAAATAATTGCAAGGGCTACTAATATGTGTTAATATTTAGTAGCCCTTGTGAGGTGTGGCAAATGGAAAATTTGAAAATTTCGTTACAATTATTCATAGAATATTTACAAATTGAAAAAAATTATTCACAATATACTGTTGCGTGTTACACGCATGATATTGAACAATTTTTCTCGTTCATGCGTGAGCAGGCGATCAAGCGACTAGAGGAAGTGACGTATAGCGATGTCCGTTTATATTTGACGAAGCTACATAACGAACGCTTCACGAGCCGATCCATCTCCCGTAAAATCTCGAGTTTGCGAAGTTTCTATAAATTTTTGTTACGGGAAAAGAAAGTCGCGGAAAATCCGTTTGCGCTTGCATCGCTGCCGAAGAAAGAACAAAAAATTCCTCATTTTTTGTACGAACAAGAATTAGAATGTTTATTTCATGTCAATGATTTAAATACAGCGATCGGTCAGCGCAATCAAGCGCTCCTTGAATTGCTTTATGCAACAGGTATTCGTGTTAGTGAATGTTGTCACATTCAACTTTCTCATATCGATTTTTCGCTTTCTACGATCTTAATTTATGGGAAAGGGAATAAACAACGCTACGTTCCGTTTGGAAGTTTTGCTAAAGAAGCGCTCGAACGATATGTGCAAAACGGACGAAACGAACTTTTGCAAAAAGGAAAAGTAGCGCATAGCTATTTGTTTGTGAACTTTCGCGGCAATCCTTTAACACCTCGAGGGGTACGCCACATTTTGAATGAAGTGGTTGAAAAAGCGGCGCTGACGCAAAAAGTGAGCCCGCACGTATTTAGGCACACGTTTGCCACTCATTTGCTCAATGAAGGGGCGGATATGCGTACCGTTCAAGAATTGTTAGGGCATGCGCATCTTTCGTCAACACAAGTGTATACGCATGTGACGAAAGATCGCCTGCGCCACATTTATTTGCGTACGCATCCGCGGGCTTAAACAAGAAAAGCGGAGAACGGTCCTTGGCGTAGCCAAGGAAACATCCGACGAAGCACAAGCTTTCGACGAAGCCGTGCATGCACGTCGAGCGGAGAAAGCGGAACGAAGGAGGATGTTAGTTCGCAGCTAGACAACGATTCAAATGTTTCTACTTTCTTGTCTTTTAAAAAGGAGGATTTGACATGGAACAATTCCATGCAACGACGATTTTTGCGATTCAACATAATGGCGCGTGCGCGATGGCTGGCGATGGCCAAGTGACGTTCGGCAATGCGGTCGTGATGAAACATACGGCGAGAAAAGTGCGGAAACTTTTTCACGGGAAAGTATTGGCAGGATTTGCAGGAGCAGTTGCGGATGCGTTTACATTGTTCGAAATGTTCGAAGGGAAGTTGGAAGAATTTAATGGAAACTTGCAACGTGCTGCCGTGGAATTAGCGAAAGAATGGCGCAGTGATAAAGTATTGCGCAGACTGGAAGCGATGCTCATTGTGATGGATGCACGCCATTTGCTTTTGATTTCTGGAACGGGTGAAGTGATCGAGCCGGACGATGGCATTTTAGCGATCGGATCAGGCGGGAACTACGCGCTTGCTGCCGGTCGGGCGCTGAAGCGATATGCTGGTGAGCAAATGACGGCTAAAGAAATTGCTGAAGCTGCTTTAGAAATTGCTGCGGATATTTGTGTGTATACGAACGATCACATCATCGTCGAAGAATTGTAGCGGAGGGGGGAAAAACGATGAATTTAACGCCTCGGCAAATTGTTGAAAAGTTGGATCAGTTTATCGTCGGTCAAAAAGAAGCGAAAAAGGCGGTGGCCATCGCTTTAAGAAATCGTTATCGTCGCAGCTTGCTCGATGAAAAATTACGCGATGAAGTCGTACCGAAAAACATATTAATGATCGGGCCGACAGGGGTAGGGAAAACCGAAATCGCTAGACGGCTTGCGAAACTGGTAGGCGCCCCATTCATCAAAGTGGAAGCAACGAAATTTACAGAGGTCGGTTATGTAGGGCGTGACGTGGAATCGATGGTGCGCGATCTTGTTGAAACATCTGTACGGCTTGTAAAAGAGCGGAAAATGAACGAAGTCAAAGACCGGGCGGAACAGCAAGCCAATAAGCGGCTCGTTGAACTGTTAGTACCCGGAAAGCAAAAACAGACGATCAAAAATCCGTTGGAGTTACTATTTGGCGGTGGCCAGACAGCGCAACAAGATGCAAGTTACAGCCAGGACGATCAATATATTGAACAAAAGCGGAAGCAAGTAGCCGCCCAGCTGGCAAACGGAGAGCTGGAGGACGAATTTGTGACGGTCGAAGTCGAAGAACAGCAAGCACTACTGTTTGACTTTTTGCAAGGTGCTGGCATTGAGCAAATGGGAATGAACATGCAAGATGCGCTCAGCAGCTTCATGCCGAAGCGGCGCAAAAAGCGAAAGCTGAAAGTGAGCGAAGCACGCAAAGTATTAATCAATGAAGAAGCGCAAAAATTAATCGATATGGACGAAGTAACGCAGGAAGCGGTTCACCTTGCCGAACAATCTGGAATCATTTTTATTGATGAAATCGATAAAATTGCGCGCAGAGGACAAAGTGCTTCCTCAGCGGACGTTTCTCGCGAGGGGGTGCAGCGCGACATTTTGCCGATCGTCGAAGGTTCAACGGTCATGACGAAATACGGCCCAGTGAAAACGGATTATATTTTATTTATCGCCGCAGGGGCATTCCATATGTCAAAGCCGTCCGATTTAATTCCGGAGTTGCAAGGGCGGTTTCCGATTCGGGTTGAGTTATCGAAACTAACCGTCGATGATTTTGTGAAAATTCTTGTGGAACCAAACAATGCGCTCATCAAACAATATACAGCACTTTTGGCAACAGAAGGTATACAACTTGAATTTTCTGACGATGCTATTCGTAAGATTGCAGAAGTGGCGTTTGAAGTCAATCAAACAACAGATAACATTGGAGCTAGACGGCTTCATACGATTATGGAAAAACTGTTGGAAGATTTATCATTTGAAGCACCGGATATTGTGTTAGAAAAAATCGTGATTACGCCGCAATATGTGGAACAAAAACTAGGGAATATTGTCAAAAACAAAGATTTAAGCGAGTTTATTTTGTAGGGAATATTAGGAGGCTGTTGAAGATGAACTTATTACAAAAAACAAGAACGATTAATGCAATGTTGCAAAAAGCAGCAGGGAAACCTGTTAATTTTAAAGAAATGGCGGAAACACTTTGCGAAGTGATCGAGGCGAACATATTTGTCGTCAGCCGCCGCGGAAAATTGTTAGGATTTGCGATTAAACAATCCATTGAAAACGAACGAATGAAAAAAATGCTAGAAGATCGTCAATTTCCGGAAGAATATACGAACAATTTGTTCAATATTACGGAAACATCGCCGAACTTGGATATTAACAGCGAATATACGGCGTTTCCGGTGGAAAACCGCGAGTTGTTTAAAACGGGCTTGACGACGATCGTGCCGATTAACGGCGGTGGCGAGCGGCTTGGAACGTTGATTTTATCAAGGCTCGACCGTGAATTTGATGATGACGATTTAATTTTAGCAGAATATGGCGCAACGGTTGTCGGAATGGAAATTTTACGCGAAAAAGCGGAAGAAATTGAAGAAGAAGCACGCAGTAAAGCAGTCGTGCAAATGGCGATCAGCTCACTATCGTACAGTGAATTAGAAGCGATTGAACATATTTTCGAAGAATTAGATGGAACAGAAGGACTACTTGTTGCTAGCAAAATCGCCGATCGTGTCGGCATTACGCGTTCGGTCATTGTCAACGCGTTGCGGAAGCTCGAAAGTGCAGGCGTTATCGAATCGCGCTCGCTTGGCATGAAAGGAACGTATATTAAAGTGCTAAACGATAAGTTTTTAACAGAATTAGAAAAGTTAAAAGCTAACTAAAGGAGCTGATTTTGTCAGCTCCTTTTATTGTGTGCTCAAAAGGCAAAAATAGTACAAACTTCCGGCTATACATTATTTACACATTCTTTTAAAATAGAAACTATCAGATATTGTCGAAAAAAGAAGATAAAGAGGGGATTTTCGGTGAAATTATTTTCCCGCACGTTTACTATGCTCGAACAAAGCCTTGATTATGCGTCGCTAAAACAGAAAGTGATCGCGAACAACATCGCGAATGCGGACACACCGAATTATAAAGCAAAAGATGTACGCTTTAAGACGGAGCTCGAACAAGCGATGGCACCGCTTGAAGCGTATCGGACGAATCCGAAACATTTTTCGTTTAAAAGCTCTGATACTAGCAATTTTTTAGTGACGACAAGAAGTGATGTAGTATACAATCATAATGGAAATAGTGTCGATATTGACAAAGAAATGTCGGATTTAGCCGAAAACCAAATTTATTACAATGCATTAATTGAGCGGCTAAACGGCCAGTTTAATACGTTAAAAACGGTCATTAAAGGAGGAAAATAATCCGTGTCGATTTTTCAAAGCTTAAATACAACAGCTTCAGCGTTAACCGCTCAGCGGCTAAGAATGGACGTTATTTCCTCCAATATGGCTAACGTCGATACGACGCGCGCGAAATTAGTCAATGGACAATGGGAGCCGTACCGGCGGAAAGTAGTAGTCATGGAGCCGAACGAGGGAGGCTTTTCTTCGTATTTACAGGCAGCGATGGATGATCGTTCGTCGGTCGGAAGCGGGGTAAAAGTTACAAAAATTGTGGAAGATCCGACTCCATTTAAGCTTGTGTATGATCCAACGAACCCCGACGCGAACAAAGACGGCTATGTCCAATTGCCGAACGTCGATCCGTTAAAAGAAATGGTCGATTTAATGAGTGCCACTCGTTCATACGAAGCGAATGTGACGGTATTCAACGCGTCCAAAGGAATGCTGATGAAAGCGTTAGAAATCGGGAAATAAGGAGAATGAGCCATGATTAACGGAGTTAACGCAAATTTGTTTTCAACTGCTGCTACGGCAACGGCTACATCGGTGAAACCAGCGGAGGCACAAAAAGAGTTTGCTGCTTTTTTAAAAGACGCGATCCATAAAGTGAACGACGAGCAAATTCAGGCAAATCAATTGACAGAAAAATTAGTGAAAGGCGAAAACGTCGACTTGCATCAAGTGATGATCGCTGCGCAAAAAGCGAGCATTTCCTTGCAGCTTGCGATCGAAATTCGCAATAAAGCGATTGAAGCATATCAAGACATGATGCGGATGCAAGTATAATTGATGCGCTACGAAACGAGCACTCTATTTATCTTGCAATAATCGGAGGAATACTATGAACGAAAGAATAAAAGAGTGGCTTACGCGATTGGCAGCTTTTTGGCGGGAAAGAACGAAAGCACAAAAAACAATGGCGGTAGGTGCGCTCCTTCTTTTCTTTGCCATTGTCGGGACGGCCTCGTATTTTGCGACGAAAACGAATTTCGTCCCGCTATACAGCAACCTTACGCCGCAAGAAGCCGGACAAATTAAAGCCACGCTTGACCAGCGCGGTGTTCAGTCCGAAGTAGCTGATAACGGCACAACGATAAAAGTCCCAGAAAAGTTGGCAGATACGCTAAAGGTCGAATTAGCGGCAGAAGGAATTCCTGACAGCGGGAGCATTGATTATTCCTTTTTCGGGAAAAACGCTAGCTTTGGTATGACAGATAATGAGTTTAATGTTGTTAAGCTGAAAGCGATGCAAACAGAACTGGCGAATTTAATTAAAAATATTGACGGTGTGGAAGATGCCAAGGTGATGATCAATCTTCCACAGCCGAGCGTATTTGTGTCGGATGATCAGGGTGAGGCGTCTGCTTCTGTCGTCCTAAAAACAAAACCGGGGTATAAATTTAGCGACGAACAAATTAAAGCACTCTATCATCTCGTATCAAAAAGCGTCCCTAATCTTCCTACTGATAATATCGTCATTATGAACCAATATTTTGAGTACTTTGACCTAAAAAATGATGAAAAATTTTCGACAGCGACGGCGTTCACGACGCAAAATGAGATTAAAAAGCAAATTGAACGCGACATTCAACGGCAAATTCAGCAAATGCTTGGTACGATGATGGGGCAAGATAAAGTAGTTGTGTCCGTGACAGCGGACGTCGATTTCACACAAGAAAATCGCGAGGAAAATCTTGTCGCTCCAGTCGACGAACAAAATAAACAAGGGATCGCGGTGAGCGTGCAACGTATTAAAGAAACATACTCTGGTCAAGGTGCCCAGCCGGGTGGGGTGACTGGTTCTGGTACAAATGACGTTCCGAGCTATCAAGCATCAACAAGCGGTTCGAACGGTGACTATGAAAAAACGGAAGAAACGATTAATAACGAAGTGAACCGAATTAAAAAGCATATTGTCGAAAGTCCGTATAAAGTGCGGGATTTAGGCATTCAAGTAATGGTGGAGCCGCCGAACCCGAAAAACCCGAATTCTTTGCCGCAACAAACAGTCGATGATATTAAGAAAATTTTAGGCACGGTTGTTCGCACATCGATTAATAAACAAGACGGACAAACGTTGACCGATCAAGACATTCAAAACCGAATTGTCGTTTCGGTGCAAAAATTCAATGGGAAAACAGATTTTACACAGCCGCAGTCAACGATTCCAACATGGGCTTATATCGCCGGGGGCGCGCTTTTGCTCGTGCTAATCGGTTTAGTCGTCTTTCTCTTTATGCGCAAACGGAAAAAAGAGAACGAAGAGATCAAGGAGCTTATCGATTCATCGCCTACGCCAGAACTTCCGGATATTCACGAAGAAAAGGAAACAGAAGCAACGTTGCGACGTAAACAACTGGAAAAACTGGCGAAAGAAAAGCCGGATGAGTTTGCTCAATTGTTAAGAACATGGTTAGCAGAAGACTAGAAGGAGGGGGAAAATGGCGAAGAAAGAAAAAAAAGGGGAACTAACGGGAAAACAAAAAGCGGCCATACTCCTCATTTCGCTCGGACCGGATGTGTCCGCATCGGTTTATAAGCACTTATCAGAAGAGGAAATCGAAAAATTAACGCTAGAAATTTCTAACGTTCGTCAAGTGGCGGCACAAGAAAAAGAGGAAGTGTTGGAGGAGTTTCATCAAATCGCCTTGGCGCAAGATTATATCGCCCAAGGCGGGATTGCCTATGCGAAAGAAGTGTTAGAAAAAGCGCTTGGTTCGGAAAAAGCGTTAAATATCATCAACCGGCTGACATCTGCGTTGATGGTTCGCCCGTTTGACTTCGCGCGCAAAGCGGATCCGGCGCAGCTATTAAACTTCATTCAAAACGAGCATCCGCAGACGATTGCCCTTGTCCTTTCTTATTTAGAACCAGCACAAGCCGGGCAAATTTTATCGTCGCTTCCACAAGAGATGCAAGCGGATATTGCTCGTCGAATTGCGTTGATGGACAGCACATCGCCAGAAGTCATTAACGAAGTGGAACAAATTTTAGAACGAAAGCTTTCGGCTACTGTTGTACAAGATTATACGCAAACAGGCGGCATCGAAGCGGTCGTCGAAGTGTTAAACGGAGTAGACCGGGCGACAGAACGCACGATTTTAGATGCGCTTGAAATTCAAGATCCAGAATTAGCGGAAGAAATTAAGAAACGGATGTTTGTCTTTGAAGATATTGTGACGCTCGATAACCGTGCGATTCAGCGCGTTATTCGCGAAGTTGATAATAACGATTTAATGCTGGCATTAAAAGTATCGAGCGACGAAGTGAAAGAAGTCGTCTTCCGGAACATGTCAACGCGCATGGCGGAAACGTTCAAAGAGGAAATGGAGTTTATGGGACCTGTTCGCCTCCGCGATGTGGAGGAAGCACAATCGCGCATTGTAGCAGTGATTCGCCGTCTCGAAGAAGCGGGCGAAATCGTTGTAGCACGCGGTGGAGGAGATGATATTATTGTCTAATGTCATTAAAGCTCCGTTTACAAAAACCGACCACCAAAATAAAAAAATGATTGAAATAAAACATTATTTTCTGAAACAGCCAGATGCTTCACCACTCGATCAAGAAGAACAAGAAGATGCGCAAATGCTGATCGAGCAAGCGAAGCAGGAAGCGCAATTGATTCAACAAGAAGCAGAACAATATTATCATTCAGTGAAGCAGCAAATTTTACAAGAGCAAGAACAGTGGCAAATCGAGAAACAACAGCTTGCGGCAATGGCCCAGCAAGAAGGATATGAAGCCGGCTTTGTTCAAGGGAAAGAAGAAGCGCTTCGCCAATATCAAGGGCTCCTTCACGATGCTAGACGCATCGTCGAAACAGCAAACGAACAGTTTTATGAACAAATTGAAGCGGCAAGTGAAACGATTTTGCTCATCGGGCTAAAAGTAGCCGAGCGCATTCTTGGTGAGAAACTTACAGAAAGTCATGAACATTTCCTTTCGCTTGTCACACGGGCGATGAAAGAAGTGCGAGAGCAAGCCGAAGTGAAAATTTACGTTCATCCGCGCTATTATGAATGGCTTGTGCAGCAGAAAGACGAACTAAGAGCAATATTTAATCAATCGACAGATCTTTTTATTTACCCGGATGAGCAATTATCTGAAAACGGATGTGTCATTGAAACACCGTTCGGGCGTATCGACGCAAGCGTGGATACGCAGTTGCAGCAAATAAAGCAACAGTTGCTTGAACGGCTCGAGGAGGCGGAACGGTGAATTGGCAAACGTTGCTTCACGACATCGAAACGATCGACTCCTATAAGCGGTTCGGAAAAGTGACGCGCGTCATCGGTTTGATGATCGAAGCGAAAGGCCCAGAAAGCTCTATCGGAGACGTTTGTTATATTCATGTCGGCGGGGGAAGAAAAAAGCAGAAAATTGCTGCTGAAGTTGTCGGCTTCCGAGAGCAACATGTGTTGCTAATGCCATTTTCCACCGTTCAAGATATTTCCCCAGGTTGTATTGTAGAGGCGACTGGGAAACCGCTACAAATCAAAGTCGGTGCAGATTTAGTCGGCAAAGTGCTAGATTCACTTGGTCAGCCGCTCGATGGGAGCGCGCTTCCGAAAGGCTTACGGTCGTTATCGATCGAGCAAGAGCCGCCGAATCCGCTATTGCGGCCGCCGATTGCTGAACCGGTCGAAGTCGGTGTTCGCTTGATCGATAGCTTGCTGACCGTAGGAAAAGGCCAGCGCGTCGGCATTTTCGCCGGCTCTGGTGTCGGCAAAAGTACATTGCTTGGCATGATTGCTCGCAACACAAATGCGGATTTGAACGTCATCGCCCTAATTGGTGAACGGGGACGTGAGGTGCGTGAGTTTATCGAACGAGATCTTGGCCCGGAAGGTCTTGCCCGCTCGGTCGTAGTCGTCGCTACTTCGGATCAGCCGGCGCTCATGCGCATTAAAGGTGCGTATACGGCGACAGCGATTGCCGAGTATTTCCGTGATAAAGGGATGAACGTCATGCTAATGATGGATTCCGTCACGCGTGTGGCGATGGCGCAGCGGGAAGTAGGGCTAGCGATCGGGGAGCCGCCGACAACGAAAGGGTATACGCCATCTGTGTTTGCGATTTTGCCGAAGTTGCTTGAGCGGACGGGAACGAACGAACATGGCACGATCACTGCGTTTTATACAGTGTTAGTCGATGGGGACGATATGAACGAACCAATCGCTGATACCGTTCGTGGCATTTTGGATGGGCATTTCGTGTTGGAGCGGAATTTAGCGAATAAAGGGCAATATCCAGCGATTAATGTGCTCAAAAGCATTAGCCGTGTGATGAATTATATCATTACGCCAGAGCATAAAGCGGCAGCTGAAAGATTTCGCCAACTCCTTTCGACATACATGCATTCAGAAGATTTGATTAATATCGGAGCATATAAACGTGGGTCATCGCGGGAAATTGATGAGGCGATTCGTTATTATCCGAAGCTTCTTGAGTTTTTAAAGCAAGATACACACGAAAAATTCACGAAAGAAGAAAGCATTGATATGCTGCTTCAGCTCGTGCACTCAGGGTGAGTAAACGATGATCCGTTCATTTAAGTTAGATAAACTATTAACGATTAAAGAAAAAGAAAAGGAAAAAGCGCTTAGCGAATATAACGAAGCGGTGAAGCGATTTGAAGAGGTGGCGGAAAAGCTGTATCATCTGTTAAAACAAAAGGAAGACTACGAAGAGATGTACAAACAAAAAATGAGCGAAGGTCTTGCCATTCAAGATATCCGCCATTTTCGGCAATTTGTGACGAACTTAGAACGAACCATTTCTCATTACCAACAACTAGTGATCCAAGCACGAGAGCATATGTTTTTCAAACAGACGAAGTTAACGGAAGTAACGATCGAAGTAAAAAAATATGAAAAAATGAAAGAAAAACATGAAGAAGCTGTACAAAAAGCGATTCAGACAGCGGAAAACCGATGGATGGATGAAGTTTCGTTGCAGCAATTTGTCCATCGTAAGAATTGGGTGAGATGATGAAAGAACAAGGAATCGAAAAAGAGATCGACGTAGAAGCGGAAGAGAAAGTTGGAAAGTTAAAATGGTTCTTGTTTGTGATCGTCATACCGCTTTTATTTACGATCACGCTAGCACTTGTTATTGCCACTGTTGCCGGTTTTAATGTGTTTGGCGCTGTTCAAAAATATGGGTCGAACATTCCTTTTCTATCGGAATGGATGAACGGCAAACAACAATCAGCGGAGCAAGTGTTACAAAAAACGATGCTCGAGCAAAAAGCGATGATCGAAGAAAAAACGCAACAAGTCAAAAAGCTCGAAAAAGAAATCAAAAATAAACAAAGTGAAATCGATGCGCTAAAGCAAGAAATCAAGCGGTTAAATGCCGAACTATCAGCTAAACAGAAACAAGAAACAACGTCAACATCGCCAAGTGAAACAAAGCCGACCATTCAAGATATTGCGAAAATGTATGAAACGATGTCGCCGAAAAATGCGGCTGCGATTATTCCGAAAATGTCGGATCAAGAAGCTGTCCGCATTCTTTCCACGTTAGGCAGGGATACAGCAGCGGCGATTCTTGAAAAAATGACACCGGCGGATGCGGCGAAATATACCGCGCTTTTGACAAAAGAAGCACAAGCAAACGCGAAGCAATGAAAGGAGGTGAGAAAATGATTAGCCCGGTCGTTTTTCCGCCAGCAACGATAGTATCACCAATTGCGCCGAAACAAGAAGCAACGGCGTCCGGATTTGCGGCACTATTGACTAATACGAAACAGGCAATGCTGCCACAAGACGAACTGAGCAGCACGTCATCGTCTTTGCCGGTGCTTCCGGCTTATCCGACGGAATTGTACAACGAGCTGCAGCAATTGTTCGATTCGATTCCGATCGATGAAGGGTATGCGCGACAAGAGACGTTGAATGATCCTATAGTTGGACAGCTGCTTCAGCGATTGCCGACAGCGTTGAAAGAACAAGTAACCGAAGTGTTTGTTCCAGGTCGTTCGGTTGAGCAAATGGTTGAAGATGAAAAGGCGTTAGAAAACAACGGGACGTTGCTTGCAGTTGCCCTCATGCTGTTTCAATTAGAGCAAAGACAACTTCCGCTTCCGTCTGACGCGCTCGAAGGATTGCAGCAACGGCTCGCAACGGTCTTTCCAGTCAACGAAACCGTTGTTCCATCTCATGTAGGTGATAGGAACGTGCGGGCATTGCTTGACAAATTAAGCCGCTCATTGCAAGTACAAAATCAAGCGGCAGCGTTACTATCGAATGATTTTTCTAAAGGGATATTCCATATTCGCCCATCACTAGAACAGCAAATACCACAAACAGAACAGCTAAAGCAAGAAACGCAGCTTTCTCATGAAGCTGTCGCTCCAACGTTAATCAACAATGAAGAACTAGCGAATAGCGAAGAAGAGTTAGCAACCGCTCTCGTTGGGGGGAAAGTGTTGAGTGAACATACCATTTCATTGCCGTCGAATGCAGCAAAAAGTGATGTTCAACGATCGTTCGTTTACCAATTGACAGAAATTATGAAAACAGGCAAGTTTACGAAGGGCCCTAATGGCCAATCACAGCTCGTCATCCGGCTGCATCCAGAGCACTTAGGAACGTTGACGATTAAGCTCATTGCTCAAAAGGATGGGGAGTTAGCCGCGAAAATTGTGACGAATACAACCGCTGCAAAAGAGTTAGTGGAAGCAAGTATTCACCAAATTCGTCATATTATCCCGACGGAAAATATTGTCGTAGAGCGGTTTGATGTATGGACACAACAGGAATTTGATGGAATGAACCGGCATCCACAGCAGCACCAATCGAAACAACCGTTTGAACATGAAAAACAAGCCGAGAAATCAGAACGAGCTGCCGAAGAGTTTGCAGATGCGCTACAAGAGGAACTAAATACGACTATTTAGGAGTGAGTGGGATGGCTACTACTAACACGATCGACTCTAGTTTATTTTTAAGCAACTATAAACCGGCGGAACGAAAAACAGGGCAGCAAACGTTAGGCAAAGACGATTTTTTAAAAATATTAATTGCACAACTGGAGCATCAAGACCCGTTAAATCCGATGGAAGATAAAGAATTTATTTCGCAAATGGCTAGTTTTTCGACGTTAGAGCAGATGGTCAATATGTCGACGATGATGCAAAAATTTATTGATTCGCAATCAGCGACGTCGGAAAAATTGACGAGCATGTCGGATTCGTTGCAGCAGCTTGTCCAGCAACAAAGCATTCAGTCGTTAACGCGATATAGCGAATTGATTGGCAAACTAGTGGAGTGGAGTACTACAGCAGGCGAAAAGAAATCTGCGCTAGTAAAGTCTGTTCTTCAACAAGGAACAAAGTGGATGTTAGAGTTAGATAACGGTGATACGATTTCACCATCTGATGTAACAAAAGTAACAGAGTCATAGGGGGTGAGCGTTTGAGTTACCGGGTGCAGTTTTTTCCACGTACACCGCTTGTACCGAATGCTTCCCAGACGCGAAAGGCAATCGCTTCACCATCGTTTCGCGAGGCGTTGTCCGAAGCGAAGCAAACATTGAAAATTAGCAAACATGCGCAACAACGGTTAGAAGAGCGAAATATTTTGATCGATGAGCAGCAATGGGCGCTCATTGGGCAAAAAGTGTTGGAGGCGAAGCAAAAAGGGGTACGGGATTCACTAGTATTAACAAATCAGGCGGCGCTTATTGTGAACGCAGCCAATCAAACGGTCATTACAGCGATGAACCGTGAAGAAGCACAAGCGCAACTGTTTACGAACATTAACGGTGCGATTATTTTAGAATAAGGCTGGACCATTTTGGAGGCCAAGAGCTTGCGGAATGACAGAAGCGGCTCAAAATTACGAATAAGGAGAGGATTTCTTTATGCTTCGATCCATGTTTACAGGAATTGGTGGAATTCGCAACTTCCAATATAAACTAGACGTCATCGGCAACAATATTTCCAACGTCAATACGTACGGGTATAAAAAAGCGCGCGTTACATTTAAAGATCTCGTCTCCCAACAAATTTCTGCTGCGACGTCATCCACTGGGACGCGCGGGGGGATTAACGGAAAACAAATCGGGTTAGGAAGCGGCCTAGGCTCCATCGAAACGATTCATACACAAGGTTCGACGCAAACGACATCGCGTCCGCTTGATTTGGCGCTTGGCGGCGACGGCTTTTTCGTCGTTGGGTCGATTAATGATGTGACGTTAATTAGTATGGATGGACCAGCTGGAAAATTAGGGACAAATAAAGTGAATACAGGAGTTCCGATTGATCAAGTGTTCAATTTGAACTTTACACGTGCGGGGAACTTTTATTTAGATGAATACGGTTATGTTGTAAACTCCGATGGACAATATTTAATCGGTGAAGCAGCGATTAAAACATTGCCTTCTGCCGAAAACCTTAATCAAGTTAACACTTTAAGAACTCAGCTTGATAGTTTTGTTAATGGACCTGGAGGGTTAGTTAATTTTATTCAAAATTGGAAAAATAATTTTGATCCTCCTTCGTTTACTAAATTTAATACTTTTATCAATAACTTTAATACGCAAATTAATAATATGAATACGAATATCGGCAACTTTAATAACAAAGTTTCGCCCAATGCAAGCATTAACAACATGACAACAATTCCGACGAGCGGATGGCCAACTACGTTGGATCAAGCCGAAAAAATGATGGGACCTTACTTGGAAGGAATTAGCGGTTTTGTTGAAAGTGTCCAACGAGTGTTACAAGATTATAGTGAGCCAAAATACGGAAATGTGACTAGCTTTGAGCCAGGACTCATTCAAATTCCGAAGACGGCGAAAAGCTTTGGAATTACCGCAGACGGGAAAGTGACGTTTATCGACAGCAACGGGCAATTAAAAATTGCTGGACAAATTTTATTAGCGCAATTCCCGAACCCAAGTGGCTTAGAAAAAATGGGTGGCAATACGTTTAAAGAAACGAACAACTCAGGGAAACTCGACCGAAATGCGAACGGTTTAACGATTAATGAATTATCGCGTCCAGGGTTAAACGGAGCTGGTGAAATTATTTCCGGCGCACTGGAAATGTCGAACGTCGATCTTTCTGAAGAGTTTACCGAAATGATCGTCGCCCAACGTGGCTTCCAAGCAAATACGCGCATTATTACAACGTCCGATGAAATTTTGCAAGAACTTGTCAACCTAAAGAAATAATAAGGGAGGGAGGGCACTAGACGCCGTCTAGTGCCCACATACATATGATCACATTGACGCGGCTAAATGGAAAAACATTTACGTTAAACGCGCTATACATAGAACAAGTGGAAGCCTTTCCCGATACAACGATCACATTAACGAACGGCAAAAAAATTGTCGTACGCGAATCTGTACAGGATGTGGTAGAACTCGTCAAACAATTTTACCAACAAATTTCAATTTTAGGGCTTCCTCGAGAGGTGGAGGGATTAAATAGTGAGTAAACTATGGAAAATAATGCTCGTTACATTAGTGAGCATTACGCTTATATCGGTCGTTGCATTAGTGATTGTTTTGAAATTTACCGGCAATCAAGAGAAAAAAGCACCGACGGCGGATGAAATTGTCGCTAGTTCGGTGGATGTGCCAGAAATTACGACAAACTTAGCCGACGGAAGTTTTATCAAAATTTCATTTAAAATCCAGATGGACAGCAAAGATGGGAAAGCCGAGGCAGAAAAGCGCGATTTTCAAATAAAAGATATTATTATCGAGCAATTATCGATGATGAAACCAGCCGATTTTAACGGGGAGCAAGGAAAGACGAACTTAAAAAATCGCTTGAAAGAAAAAATTAATCAAATTATGCAAGATGGGAAAGTGGAGCAAGTGTACATTACTTCCTTCATCCTCCAATAACTATGCGAGGAGGTGATAGCGTTGTCTGGTGAAGTGTTATCGCAAAGTGAAATTGATGCGTTGTTAGCGGCGTTGTCTGCAGGAGAAATGGATGCGGAGGAACTAAAAAAAGAAGAAGCGGATAAAAAAGTAAAAGTATATGACTTTAAACGTGCGCTTCGCTTTTCCAAAGACCAGATTCGCAGCCTTACCCGCATTCATGAAAACTTTGCAAGGCTGCTAACGACGTTTTTCTCAGCGCAATTACGGACGTATGTGCAAATCTCTGTCGCTTCGGCTGATCAAATTCCGTACGAAGAATTTATTCGCTCCATTCCAAAGATGACGATTTTAAACGTATTTGAAGTGCCGCCATTAGACGGTCACATTATTATGGAAGTCAACCCAAACATTGCCTATGCGATGCTTGACCGTGTGATGGGCGGACGGGGCGTGAGCTTAAATAAAGTGGACAATTTAACGGAAATTGAGATGCGAATTATGTCCAATTTGTTTGAAAAAGCGTTCAGCAATTTGCGTGATGCATGGGAATCGGTCACTGAAATTGATCCGATGTTAACCGAATTTGAGGTGAATCCGCAATTTTTGCAAATGGTATCGCCGAATGAAACGGTTGTTGTCATTTCGTTAAACACGCAAATTGCCGAAACGAGCGGGATGATTAACATATGTATTCCGCACGTTGTGTTAGAGCCAATTATTCCTCGTCTTTCCGTTCATTATTGGATGCAGACGCAAAAGAAAGAACGGATTCCCGAAGAAGTGGAAGTATTGGAAAAACGAATTAAAGTGGCGAAACTGCCAGTTATTGCGGAGTTAGGGACAGCGATGATTACAGTGCAAGAATTTTTACAATTGGACGTAGGTGACGTTATTCAACTTGACCAATCGATTCACGAGCCATTAATTATTAAAATTGGCGATGTGCCGAAATTTATTGGTCAGCCAGGAAAAAGGAATAAGCGCTTGGCAATTCAAGTGCTGGATACGATGAAAGGGGGAGAAGACAACGATGATGAGCGATGATATGCTATCCCAAGATGAGATTGATGCACTGTTGCGCGGAACGGCGAGTTTTGATGATACTCCGCCCGCCACTCCGTCTGTCGACGACGTATTATCGACGATGGAGCAAGATGCGTTAGGGGAAATTGGCAACATTTCGTTCGGTAGCTCAGCAACGGCGCTTTCGATGTTATTAAACCAAAAAGTAGAAATTACAACACCGAGCGTATCGGTCATTCGCCGAGAAGATGTGCCACAAGAGTTCCCACACCCGTACGTAGCTATCCAAGTGAACTATACAGACGGTTTTTTAGGAACGAATTTGCTCGTCATTAAACAGTCTGACGCAGCGATTATCGCTGATTTAATGCTTGGCGGCGACGGGCTGAACCCAGCTGATTTGTTAGGAGAAATTCAGTTAAGCGCTGTTCAAGAAGCAATGAACCAAATGATGGGTTCAGCGGCAACATCGATGTCAACAATTTTCGGGAAAAAGGTGGATATTTCGCCGCCGACGCTTCATTTACTAGATGTGAAAGAAGGCGAAGGAATCGAATATTTGCCGCCAGAAGATATTTTAATTAAAATTTCGTTCCGTCTAAAAATTGGAAACTTAATTGACTCGAACATTATGCAGCTATTGCCGGTTGATTTCGCAAAAGAGTTAGTGCAAAATTTATTGCAAATGTCTAGTCCGAGCGAGCCTGCATCCGATAAAATAGACGTGGAGAATAGCGGGGGGAACAATGCACCATCTCCTTCTTCGATGACGAATCTGTCGAATCAAACGGCTTATGGCTATGGGCAACCGGTACCTCACATGCCGCAAGAGTCGTATCCATCTTATGCACATGCGCAACAACCGCCGCATACGCCGAATCATTTTGGCGCCGGCGCCTATGCGGGAATGGGACAGCAGCATGTCCAACCGGTTGATTTTGCAAGCTTTGAACCAGTTCCTTTAGTGGAAGCAGAAACGCGCAATTTGAACATGCTTCTTGATATACCGTTGCAAGTGACGGTTGAACTAGGAAGAACGAAGCGATCGGTGCAAGACATTTTAAACCTTTCGTCTGGAGCGATCATTGAACTCGATAAGCTTGCAGGGGAACCGGTCGATATACTCGTCAACAACAAATTAATTGCCAAAGGGGAAGTTGTTGTCATCGACGAAAATTTCGGTGTGCGCGTGACCGATATTATTAGCCAGAGCGATCGTTTAAAAAAATTAAAATAATGTAGGAGGTTTTTGGAATGGCGAGAATTTTAATCGTAGATGATGCAGCATTTATGAGAATGATGATCAAAGACATTTTAACAAAAAACGGACATGAAGTCGTCGCAGAAGCAGCAGACGGGGTTCAGGCTGTTGAGAAATATAAGGAAGTTCGCCCAGATTTAGTGACGATGGATATTACGATGCCAGAAATGGACGGGATTACAGCGCTAAAAGAAATTCGGAAATTTGATAGCAACGCTAAAGTCATTATGTGCTCTGCCATGGGACAGCAGGCGATGGTGATCGATGCGATTCAAGCGGGGGCGAAAGATTTCGTCGTTAAACCGTTCCAAGCGGATCGCGTGATTGAAGCGATTAACAAAACGCTTAGCTAACATAAGAGGTGGAACGAATTTGCTTCAACTCCGAACCATTTTACTCACATTTATATGGTTAGTAGCGATGGTTGCTTCGCAAACAAGTACGCCTGTGTTTGCGGAGCAATCTCCTACTGTCAAACAATGTTTAGAACATCCGGAAACGTGCGAAAAATCAACGGCTGTTAATCAAAAAGGGACAACCGATCAGCAGCCGGCGCAAGCAGTCTCCTCGTTTACTGCTTGGGATGTCGTAAAATTAATTTTCGCAACGTTGTTTGTGTTAGCGCTTATTTACGCATTGTTGCGGTTTATGAATCAACGAGGCCGCTTTTTGTCGAAACGCGGCTTAGTCGAACATCTCGGCGGTGCTCATGTTGGGACAAATCGTTCCGTCCAGCTTGTAAAAGTAGGGAAACGCATTTTTGTAGTAGGTGTCGGCGATTCCGTTCATTTGTTACGAGAAATTGATGACGAAGAAGAAATAAAGGAACTATTGGCGATGCATAACGAATCGCTACAAAAAATGTTAGAACCGAACGAGTTGCTCACTTCATGGTTGCATCGTTTAATGAAAAAGGAAACGAAACAGGAAACAACCTCGTTTCGCGATTTATTCGCCCAACAAATGCAAGAATTAACGAAAGAGCGCCAAAAGCTGCTGAAGCAGATAGAGAAGGGGACAACGTCCGATGAATGAGTTTATGCAGTTTTTTAACCAGGTGGCTCCGGAAAATGTTTCAATGTCGGTAAAGCTGTTACTACTATTGACGGTATTTTCGATTGCACCGGGCATTTTAATTATGATGACTTGCTTTACTCGCATTATCATCGTCTTATCGTTTGTTCGTACATCGCTTGGAACGCAGCAAATGCCGCCAAACCAAGTGCTCATCGGGTTAGCGTTATTTTTAACGTTTTTTATTATGGCACCGACGTTTAAGCAAATTAACGATCAAGCTCTTCAACCATTGTTTTCTGAAAAAATCAACTTAGAGCAAGCATACGAGCGCGCTTCTGTTCCGCTCAAAGAGTTTATGAGCGAACATACAAGGCAAAAAGATTTGGCGCTATTTTTAACATACAGCGGGGCAAAAACGCCAAAAACCGTTCAAGACATTCCGTTGACTACGCTTGTTCCTGCTTTTGCGATTAGCGAAATTAAAACCGCGTTTCAAATGGGATTTATGATTTTTATTCCGTTTCTCGTCATTGACATGGTCGTTGCGAGTGTGCTGATGTCAATGGGAATGATGATGCTTCCGCCAGTCATGATTTCGTTGCCGTTTAAAATTTTATTATTCGTTTTAGTCGATGGCTGGTATTTAGTCGTCAAATCGTTACTGGAAAGCTTTTGAAAAGTGGGTGAACGAATGTGAATGCTAACGTCGTAGTCCAACTTGCCGAACGGGGCGTGTATATGATTTTAATCGTTTGTGGTCCGCTATTGTTGCTGGCGCTTGCCGTTGGTTTGCTAATCAGCATTTTTCAAGCAACTACACAAATTCAAGAACAAACGCTTGCCTTTGTTCCGAAAATTGTTGCGGTGTTAATTGGGCTCGTTTTTTTCGGTCCGTGGATGCTGTCGCGAATGGTTTCTTATGCATACGAAATTTTAAATAATTTAACCCGATTTGTAGGCTGATCGTATGGAGCAAGTGTTGTCCTATTTCCCGGCATTTTTATTAGTGTTCGCCCGAGTGGCGTCCTTTTTTACAACGATGCCATTATTTTCGTACCGGACCATTCCGAATGCACATAAAATTGGCTTGTCATTTTTTGTTAGCTGGATCATGTTTCTCGGAATGAAAAAGGAAGTGATTCCGCTCGATGACACGTACGTATTGCTTGTCGGCAAAGAAGTATTGGTCGGTCTTTGTCTCGGTTTTTTCGCTTATATGATAATGGCAGCGATCCAAATTGTTGGCGGGCTTATTGATTTTCAAATGGGGTTTGCGATTGCCAACGTCATTGACCCGCAAACGGGGGCGCAAAGCCCGTTGATGGGGCAATATTTATATACGTTTGCGCTTTTGTTGCTGCTGTCTTTAAATGGGCACCATCTTTTATTGGATGGGGTATTTTATAGCTATCGGTTCATTCCGTTGCATACGGTTGTTCCGTTTAGTGACGAGAGTTTTGCGCGCTTCGCGTTAAAAGCGTTCAGCGAAATGTTTATTATCGCGTTTCAAATGTCCGCTCCGATCGTCGGGTGTTTATTTTTAGTCGACGTTGCGCTTGGTGTTGTCGCGCGAACGGTGCCGCAACTAAATATTTTTGTTGTCGGACTACCTGTGAAAGTGATCGTCGGTTTTTTGTTGCTGATGGTGATGATGGCGACATTGTTTATCGCTGCCCAACATCTGTTCGAAACGATGTTTATGTCATTACGTGATCTCATGAACATAATAGGGGGCAGGTAAATGAAAGCATTACGTCTTGATTTGCAGTTTTTTGCTGGAGAAAAAACGGAAAAAGCGACGCCGCGCAAGCGTCAAGAAGTGCGCGAAAAAGGACAAGTTGCCAAAAGCGCGGATTTAAACACTGCAATCGTGCTGCTATTTGTTTTTGCTGCCCTTTTATTTTCCGGTAGTTTGTATAAAGAAGCGTTTTTTCGGCTTTTGCAACAATCATTTCAACAATATATCAAAGCAGATGTGACGATTGACTCGGTGCACCTTTTATTTTTAACAATTCTTAAGCAAGTAGCGTGGATCGTTGCCCCTATTTTTCTCGTCGCTATTTTTGGTGCATTGATCGCTAATTTTTTGCAAGTTGGTTTTTTATTTACGACCGAGCCGCTGCAAATGAAATTAAGCAAGCTTGATCCGATTCAAGGGTTTAAGCGGATGTTTTCGTTGCGTTCGTTTGTAGAATTATTAAAATCGATTTTAAAAATTGCGTTTGTTGGGTTTATCACATTTTTTGTGCTATGGACGAAACTTGAACAAATTTTGTCGTTAACAACGAAATCGTTGAACACGACATTAAGCTCGTTAGCTAGTTTAGCGGTTCAAATGGGGCTTTATGCGTCCGCCGCTTTATTGTTTCTTGCATTTTTAGATTATTTATATCAACGGTTCGATTTTGAAAAAAATATCCGCATGTCGAAACAAGAAATTAAAGAAGAGTATAAGAAAACCGAAGGGGATCCGTTGATCAAATCGAAAATTAAGCAAAAACAACGGGAAATGGCGATGAAGCGCATGATGCAAGAAGTACCGAAAGCCGATGTTGTCATCACGAACCCGACGCACTATGCGGTGGCGCTAAAATATGAGGACGGGAAAATGGATGCGCCGATTGTGATTGCAAAAGGGGTGGATTATATGGCGCTGAAAATTAAACAACTAGCAAAAGAGCATGATGTCGTGACGGTGGAAAATCGCCCACTCGCTAGGGCATTATATAGTCAAACGGAAATTGGCGACGCGATTCCGGAGCAGTTTTTCAAAGCGGTGGCGGAAATTTTAGCGTATGTATACCGTTTAAAACGAAAAATTTAGCAGTATACAAGCTAGACTACTCATTTTTCCGACTTGTCGGAGCAATTCGGTGACTTGCTTTCGCCACGCGACACTCGAAAAGTAACCATAAAAGACGGGAACGTTAAAATGCTAAATTGCATCTATAAGAGATGCTATTCAAGGAGAGAAAAAGAATGCCAGCAAGAGACTTATCAGTGTTGCTTATGGTTGTGCTCATTGTGGCAATGTTAATTATTCCGCTTCCAACGTGGCTTCTTAGTGTTCTCATTATTATTAATATTTCCCTTGCACTGCTAGTGCTTTTGACATCGATGAATATGCGCGAGCCGCTGCAATTTTCGATTTTTCCATCGCTTTTGCTCCTTTTAACGTTGTTTCGTTTAGGGTTGAACGTATCGACCACTCGTTCTATTTTAAGCAGAGGAGAAGCAGGTGGCGTCGTCGAAACGTTCGGGACGTTCGTTGTCGGGGGAAACGTCGTCGTCGGCTTCGTCGTGTTCTTAATTTTAATTATTATTCAGTTTGTCGTGATCACGAAAGGGGCGGAGCGCGTTTCCGAAGTAGCGGCGCGTTTTACGCTTGATGCGATGCCGGGAAAACAAATGAGCATTGATGCCGATTTAAACGCCGGCATGATTTCGGAACAGGAAGCGCGCCAACGCCGCGAAAAAGTGGCGCAAGAAGCCGATTTTTACGGAGCGATGGACGGGGCGAGCAAATTCGTCAAAGGGGATGCGATTGCCGGCATTATTATTGTGATTATTAACATGTTATTCGGCATGGTCGTCGGCGTCGTTCAACAAGGACTAGACGTGGCGGAAGCAGCCCATCGTTATACGTTGCTAACAGTTGGGGACGGTATCGTCAGCCAAATTCCTGCGCTGCTCATTTCCACCGCAACAGGGATTGTCGTCACTCGAGCAGCGTCTGATAGCAACCTCGGCGGCGATATTATGCGACAGTTGTTCGCCTTCCCAAAAATGCTTTACGTAACGGCTGGAACGATTTTTTTATTAGGATTGTTTACCCCGATTAACGACGTGTTAACGATCCCGATCGCTGGATTGCTAGCGCTTGGAGGATATCATTTCTCGACAAGATCGGCGAAAGAAGAAGAAACGGTGGTAGAAGAGCAAGGCGAAGTGGCTGAAATGGACCAAATGAAAAGTCCGGAAAGTGTTGTTAATTTACTGAGTGTAGACCCGATTGAATTTGAGTTTGGTTATGCGCTTATTCCACTCGCAGATGCCAATCAAGGCGGGGATTTGTTGGATCGCATCGTCATGATTCGCCGGCAACTAGCGCTTGAACTTGGTCTTGTTATCCCAGTTGTGCGCATTCGCGACAACATTCAGCTCCAGCCGAATGAGTATCGCTTAAAAATTAAAGGGGATGAAGTGGCGAGAGGCGAGTTGCTGCTCGATCATTATTTAGCGATGAGTCCGGGAATCGACGATGATTCGATTGAAGGAATTGATACGCTTGAGCCTGCTTTCGGTTTGCCGGCAAAATGGATTTCTGAAGAAATGAAGGAGCAAGCCGAAATGTTCGGTTACACGGTGGTTGACCCGCCGTCGGTCGTATCAACGCATATTACGGAAGTGTTAAAAGCGCATGCCCATGAATTGCTCGGTAGACAAGAAACGAAGCAATTAGTTGATCACTTAAAAGAGTCGTATCCGATTTTAGTGGAAGAGGTCACCCCAACCCCACTTTCTATCGGCGATGTGCAAAAAGTATTGGCAAAATTATTACGAGAAAAAGTATCGATTCGCAATTTGCCGGTCATTTTTGAAACGCTTGCGGATTTTGGGCGGGTGACAAGCGATACGGACATATTAACAGAATATGTCCGTCAAGCGCTCGCGCGGCAAATTACGAGCCAGTACGCGGTATCCGGCGAACCGTTGCGGGTCATTACGTTGTCAGGCAAAGTGGAAAAAGCTGTGGCAGAAGGAGTGCATCAAACCGAGCACGGAAACTACTTGTCGCTTGATCCGAGCGTATCGCAAGCAATCATTGAATCAGTAGCGATGCAACTAGAGCAGAACGCCATCCAAAACCAAACGCCAATTTTGCTTTGTTCACCAGCGGTAAGGATGTACGTGCGCCAGCTTACAGAGCGTTATTTTCCTCATGTTCCTGTCTTATCTTATAATGAATTAGAGGCAACGGTGGAAGTTCAAAGTGTCGGGGTGGTGGATATCGAATGAGAGTAAAAAAATTTGTCGCTCCATCGATGCCGGAAGCGATGAAAATGATTCGGGCAGAGCTTGGAAACGATGCGGTCATTTTAAATTCAAAAGTCGTTCATAAAGGCGGGTTCTTCGGGTTGTTCACGAAAAAAAATATCGAAGTAATTGCTGCCGTGGACCCAAAACCAGCCCGTTCTGCCGTGACAGAAAAAAAAGGGAAATCGGTAGAAAAGCTTTCCGAGCGACCGGTGCAAGAAGGAAAGCAGCTAGCTGATGCAGCACTGTTGGGGGAAATAACCGAACTAAAAGCAATGCTGAAACAGCTTTCTACGAATGTAACGACGAATTTTGCCACTTACCCACAACCGTTAAACGAATTAAATGAATCGTTAGCCGCACAAGAGCTATCGAATACGCTTCGGCAAGAAATGATGGGGGAGTTAGTGGAGCGATGGTATTTGCAGCGAGGCGAGGCAAACAAGAAGCAACTTTTGCAGTGGACAAAAGAGCTGTTGCTAAAGAAAATGGCTGATTTGTCGTTTGGCGGTATTTCATTTACGAAAAAATACGTCAACGTCGTTGGACCGACAGGCGTCGGCAAGACGACGACATTGGCGAAAATCGCTGCACATTGCGTATTGAAGCATCAGAAAAAAGTAGCGTTTATTACGACAGATACGTACCGTATTGCGGCGATTGAGCAGTTAAAAACGTATGCGAAAATTTTAGACGTTCCGTTAGAAGTATGTTATAACATCGATGATTTTCGCGAAGCGAAGAAAAAATTTTCCGTGTACGATCTCATTTTTATTGATACAGCTGGGCGAAACTTCCGCAACCAACAATACGTGCAAGATTTGCGGGAAATTATTGATTTTGACGCCGAGATGGAAACGTTTCTCGTGTTGGCATTAACGGCAAAATATTCGGATATGAAAACCATTTACGAACAATTTTCGCTCATTCATATTGATCGTATAATTTTTACTAAATTAGATGAAACGAGCCAATACGGGGCGATGTTCAATTTAATGACCGATTATCACGTCGGCGTAGCCTATTTGACGAACGGTCAGAACGTTCCTGATGACATTATTGAAGCATCTCCAGAAAAAATTGTGAATACGTTGCTTGGGGTCGATTGAAGATGAGAGATCAAGCAGAAAGCTTACGTCTAAGATTAAGTCGAATGAACAAAGGCGCGGAAACGAAAGCGATTGCGGTCATTAGCGGAAAAGGCGGTGTGGGAAAGTCTAATTTTTCGCTTAATTTTGCGCTATCGTTATCCAATCGAGGCTTTCACGTACTGCTATTTGACATGGACATTGGCATGGGGAACATCGATATTTTGCTCGGTCAGTCGTCACAGACGACGATTATTGATTTATTTCAGCGGCGCATCTCCATTCAAGAGTTAATCCGAAAAGGACCGGGCAACTTATCTTTTATTTCCGGCGGAACAGGGCTAGCGAAGCTATTCGCGATGGATAATGAAAAAGTCGATTATTTTTTAGAGCAACTTCAATCGGTGTCTACACAGTACGACTACTTTATTTTCGATATGGGGGCGGGCATGTCAGAAGACCGGCTACGGTTATTAATGGCCGTTCATGAAATTTTTGTTATTACCACTCCCGAACCGACTGCCATTATGGATGCGTACGCAGCGATGAAATACATTCACTTGCAAGAAAAAAAGGTACCATTTTATGTGATTGTCAATCGCGCCCAAACAGATCAAGAGGGACGCGACACGTTGCAGCGGCTGAAAAACGCGATGAAACAGTTTCTTGGCAAAGACGTAACAAAATTAGGCATTTTGCCGGAAGACCGCACCGTTTCTAAAGCGGTCACAAGCCAAACACCGTTTCTGCTGTTCGACCCAGCAACGAAAATTAGTCGGGCGATGAATGAACTAGTAGAACGTTATTTAGCGAATCGGACGTTCGACGAAGCGACTGCTTCCCGTCCTGCCAATTTTTTTGCGCGGTTGCGCCAATTTCTGTTAGAAAGGTAGGGAGTTTATGAAGCACATCAAAGTATTAGTCGTCGATGACTCCGCCTTTATGCGAAAAGTAATTACAGATTTTTTATCGGAACATCCGCAAATTGAAGTCGTTGGAACAGCTCGCAACGGAAAAGATGCACTGGAGAAAATTTCATCCCTCCGCCCTAACGTCGTTACGATGGACGTCGAAATGCCGGTGATGAACGGACTAGAGGCGTTAAAGACGATCATGGAAAACGCCCCTTTGCCGGTCGTCATGCTTTCGAGCACAACAAAAGAAGGGGCAGAAAATACGATTTTAGCGATGCAATACGGAGCGGTCGATTTTGTCACGAAACCGTCCGGCAATATTTCGCTTGATTTATATAAAGT
>NZ_JAPSMC010000169.1 GCF_026847645.1 Anoxybacillus sp. J5B_2022 | reverse complement strand
TGTACGTCTCTCACGCTCCGCCATGACTGTTCCCTGTCCAGTGAAGGCTTGAATCAGCGGTTTACTGAGCGAGCCGTGGCGTTTTTGCGAGAAGTGTTTTTCCTTCTCCTCCAGCGCCAACGTCCGTTGCTTTGGTCCACGATCCAAACCTATCGGACGTGTTTTACTCGCTTGCGGATTTTGGACTCGACCAGTTTTTTGGTTCCCGCCGACTACGGGGAGGATTATCAAGGTTCCGTTTCGTCGGGAGCGAAAATTCAGTTTGAATATGACCTGTTATCCGGTGCTTGTCTTCAGCTATGTGTCCAATCGGCCAATGATTCGGATGCTCGTTTTGCCTATCATGCCCAGCACACGATTTTGCCGAATGACCTATGTATTCGGGATTTGGGCTTTTTCTCCGTTGCCGCACTAACCGAGATCGACGCCCGAGGAGCGTATTATATTACTCGGCTCCGTTCCGATATGAAAGTGTATATCAAAGAGAATAGCCAGTGGAAGGAATGGGATTGGGAATCTCTTGGGAATCAATTAAAGGAAGGGGAATCAGTAGAAATGGAACATGTATACATCGGGCATGAGCGTTTGTATATCCCACGCTTGATTTTTCGACGTTTGACGGAAGAAGAATGGCAAAAACGGATGGCGTATGTGCGAAAAAGGGAAAAAAGAAAAGGGAAGGC
>NZ_JAPSMC010000168.1 GCF_026847645.1 Anoxybacillus sp. J5B_2022 | reverse complement strand
GGCTTCTCTTCCGAACGTGCATGGCATCGCTTTGTCACCGGAAATTTGTTCACAAACGGGCAGTTTCTCGAACGTTCCCGATACAATCGCCGTTGCCGGGCGCTGCGCTGGGCGATGAAATGGATCCGCCATGAACTGGCGAAACGCGGCCAACATCATGCCTATGCCGTGGTCGATAGCTTGCCGTTAGAGTTGTGCCATGCTGCGAGAATGCATCGTGTCAAACGGTTTCAAGGGATCGCCGACATCGGGTATTGCGCTTCAAAAAAGCAATGGTACTACGGGTTGAAACTGCACCTTCAAGTGACCGATCAAGGTTTGCCAATGGGATATGTGGTGACGGAAGCATCCTGCCACGATCGAATCGCAGCCGAAAGCGTGATGACCCAAATTCCTCATCCCTATAACCTCGGGGACAAAGGGTTCATTAGCCGTGACTTGCAAAAAAGGCTGTACGAAGAATACCAAATGGCGCTTTGGACTCCGTCTCGAAAAAACCAGAAACATCGCCCGTCCGAGGCATGGGAGAAGTGGATCCAACAAAAACGCAAAGTGATCGAGACGGTGTTCTCGGTTCTGGTTGACCAATACCGGATCACAGAGATTCGAGCGAATTCCATGATCGGATTTGAAGTAGCGCTCGACGGCATATTGTTAGCCTATTCGCTGGTCACACTAGGGCTAGTTGAGTTCTA
>NZ_JAPSMC010000167.1 GCF_026847645.1 Anoxybacillus sp. J5B_2022 | reverse complement strand
GGCTTCTCTTCCGAACGTGCATGGCATCGCTTTGTGACTGGGAACTTGTTTACGGATGGACATTTTCTCGAACGTTCTCGATACAATCGCCGTTGTCGAGCGCTGCGCTTTGCGATCAAATGGATCCGCCATGAGCTGGCCAAACGTGGGCAACACCACGCCTATGCGGTAGTAGATAGCATGCCACTCGAATTGTGCCATACCGCAAGAATGTACCGAGTCAAACGATTTCAAGGAATCGCGGACATCGGGCTCTGTGCATCGAAAAAGCAGTGGTACTATGGATTTAAGCTCCATCTTCAGGTGACCAACCAAGGACTGCCCATGGGATACGTGGTAACGGAGGCGTCCTGTCACGATCGAACTGCAGCTGAAACCGTCATGACTCAAATTCCTCACCCCTATAACTTGGGTGACAAAGGATTCATCAGTAGCGAATTGCAAAAAAAGTTGTATGAAGAGTACCAAATCGCTTTTTGGACTCCATCTCGCAAAAACCAGAAACACCGCCCATCGGAATCATGGGAGAAATGGCTCAAACAAAAACGTAAAGTTATAGAGACGGTGTTCTCCGTCCTCGTTGACCAGTATCGTATGACAGAAATTCGTGCGAATTCGATTGCGGGATTTGAAGTAGCACTAGATGGCATCTTGTTGGCATATTCACTTGTCACACTTGGGCTAGTTGAGCGCTAGCGCTCAACTAGCACCACGGGT
>NZ_JAPSMC010000166.1 GCF_026847645.1 Anoxybacillus sp. J5B_2022 | reverse complement strand
GACGCTCCATCCTTTTCTTCCCACCATCTGTTATCTAGTTTTGAAGGAACAATCCTTCACCAGCCTAGTGACGATAGCGGAGAGGACACACCCGTTCCCATCCCGAACACGGAAGTTAAGCTCTCCAGCGCCGATGGTAGTTGGGGCTAGCGCCCCTGCAAGAGTAGGACGTTGCTAGGCTGGATATAAAACATTTCACAATAGTTTAGCGACGAGGGAAGCATCGATGAATCTGTTGCGAGTTGCCTCGACGCATCCAACTTCCTCGAATAAACTGGGAGAGGAAGAGGCAGTAAGGTTTTATGCACGTTCCGCAATAGCTCAGCGGTAGAGCAACCGGCTGTTAACCGGTAGGTCGTAGGTTCGAATCCTACTTGCGGAGCCATGCTTCCATAGCTCAGTAGGTAGAGCACTTCCATGGTAAGGAAGAGGTCACCGGTTCAAGCCCGGTTGGAAGCTTACGTCTACTATGATGGCCCGTTGGTCAAGTGGTTAAGACACCGCCCTTTCACGGCGGTAACACGGGTTCGAATCCCGTACGGGTCACTTTCTTTTTGTTTGGAGGATTAGCTCAGCTGGGAGAGCACTTGCCTTACAAGCAAGGGGTCGGCGGTTCGATCCCGTCATCCTCCACCATATATAACATTCCGCCGGCTTAGCTCAATTGGTAGAGACGAGCAAAGCATCCATGAATAATCGACGAGTTGCCTCGACGCATC
>NZ_JAPSMC010000165.1 GCF_026847645.1 Anoxybacillus sp. J5B_2022 | reverse complement strand
GAAGTGTTTTTTCCGATGGGTAAAGCAATACCTAAACGTTCCAACGTTGTTTGGCACTAACGAGCACGCGGTATACAACCAGCTCTTTGCGGCATTGATCGCTTATGTGTTATGGAGATGGCTATATCATCGAACGGAAAAACGGACAACCTCGTCTCTTTCCTTTCTTTCGTTTGTCCGTCGTTTTTTCTCTGGACAACTTCCTCTCGAATGGAAATCCGAGATGGCAGCTGTCTTATTTGAGTATGCTCGAATATATGGGGGGAGTATGCCTAATTTTGGATAATCAACAGCCGTGGGTGATTATTATATTAAAATAGTAATATTCGTAAATAGCACGAATTCGAACGTCCATGGTGTGGAAACTCCTTTGCTTTCCTTGTGTACCAAGAATCTATTCGACATCGGGATGAAAAATCCTCCAAATTTCGTCGGGAAGGTGCGAAGTATGAGCAAAAAATGCTCGCTAGTTTTTTGGGCACCTTTCTTTTTCAAAAACCACTCGCCAATATAGCCCCTATCCTTATATAATGAATGATAAAAAATGGAATTTCATTGTGAATGATGAAGGAAATAAATATTTTAAAACAGAAATTTCAATTAACCTACACTACAACTATAATCATTAGGTGAGAACATGAGCATCCATCTTTTTAGTTTCTTTATCTTTGCATTGTTGTTTGGGAGAAGCATTCAGTACGGGGGAGAGAATTATATTTCG
>NZ_JAPSMC010000164.1 GCF_026847645.1 Anoxybacillus sp. J5B_2022 | reverse complement strand
AATAAAAAGATAAATGGATATTTGCTATGCTCCTTGTTCCTTTAGCCGTCCCGCTCTCAGTATGCCTATTCAAGTTGCAGTTCGAGCGGTACGCTGTAGCTTTTTCACAGAAGCTTATTCGGTCGTGCTCCACCCCGCGATGATAAAAGATAAATAAAATTTTTGCCATGCTCTATGTCTCTTCGGCTGCCTCTTCCTCTACTAGCCATTTCGAGGATGTTCGATGCGTCGAGGCAACTCGCAGCGAATTCACAGATGTGTTGCTCTACTCTGCAATAATAATTGGTTAATGGCGGAGGAGGAGGGATTCGAACCCCCGCGCGCCTCTCGACGCCTCTCGGTTTTCAAGACCGACCCCTTCAGCCAGACTTGGGTACTCCTCCGTATATTTCAACATGGTGGACCTTGTAGGACTCGAACCTACGACCGGACGGTTATGAGCCGTCTGCTCTAACCAGCTGAGCTAAAGGTCCGAATCGATGGTGGCGGTGGAGGGGATCGAACCCCCGACCTCACGGGTATGAACCGTACGCTCTAGCCAGCTGAGCTACACCGCCGTGATATTATGGTGGAGCCTATCGGGATCGAACCGATGACCTCCTGCGTGCAAAGCAGGCGCTCTCCCAGCTGAGCTAAGGCCCCATTTTTGTCTTCAACTGGTCGGGAAGACAGGATTCGAACCTGCGACCCCATGGTCCCAAACCATGTGCTCTACCAAGCTGAGCTACTTCCCGTTACA
>NZ_JAPSMC010000163.1 GCF_026847645.1 Anoxybacillus sp. J5B_2022 | reverse complement strand
AAAATTTTTATAAAAATAGTTATTTTTGATCTGGCAATATGTTATCATCATATTGCGAAAGGTGGTGATTCCAATAAAAGCAAAAGAAGTATTAGAATTGCTTCAAATATCAAGACCTACTTTAACAAAATACGTTAAAGAAGGGGTAATCAAAGTAAATATTCTACCTAATGGTAGATATGATTATGATAAAGATAGTGTGTATAAGTTGTTCAACAAAGGGGTAGAAAGAAAAACTTATATATATGCGAGAGTTTCTACACCAAAACAGAAAGCTGATTTAGAAAATCAAATTCAGATGCTAAAACAATTTTGTTTTGCAAATGGGTATTCTGTGTCAAAAGTATTTTCAGATGTAGCAAGTGGCATCAGTTTTGAAAAGAGAAAAGACTTTTTCAAATTACTTGACGATGTCATGGCAGGAAAAGTAGAAAGGGTTGTCATTACTTATAAAGACAGATTAAGCAGAGTAGGGTTTGAATTATTTTCTCATCTGTTTAAGAAATATCATTGTGAAATTGTAGTCATGAGCGAAGAAGGATCTCTAAAGCTAGACAGCGAAGAAGTGTTTGAAGAAATCGTTCATTTCTTGCATGGTTATTCGATGAGATTATACTCTAAAAGAAAAGGACAAAAAATAAAAAAGATATTAGAAGAAAAGGAGGTGAATAGCGAAGATGGAAGTGAATCGTGTTGAAAGGCATATCATTTGTCCTACTCATCCTTATTATCACATGTTAGACGAATATTGCTTCCAATCAAAGAATTTGTACAACTTTGCAAACTATCAAGTCAGGCAAACTTTTTTTCAAAATGGCACATACCTTTCTTACAACAAGCTAGACAAACT
>NZ_JAPSMC010000162.1 GCF_026847645.1 Anoxybacillus sp. J5B_2022 | reverse complement strand
CGAAGAAAGAAGGAGTGAGTCGAACGTATAAAGGATTTGACGGTTTTACGCCGTTGTTTGCGTACGCAGGGAAGGAAGGGTATATCGTTCATGCCGAGCTGCGTCCAGGGAAACAACATGTACAAGACAACATGCCTTCGTTTTTAACTACCGCCATCCGTCGAGCTCGTCCGCTGACCTCGTCTCGTCTGCTTGTCCGCATGGATGCAGGAAACGATGCGGAAGCGAATGTGCACGTATGTCTAAAGGAAGACGTGGACTTTGTCATCAAGCGAAACTTACGCCGAGAATCGAAAGCGCTTTGGTTCCAGATCGCTTCGCAAAAGGGCAGACGCGTCGATGATGGACAAACAGAAGGAGTACAAACGTATGAGTTATGCCTTCCACAGACAGCAGCAATCGATGGACACACGTATACGTACGTTCAAGTCACCCAAGTGACGGAACGAACGATGGAACGAAATGGACAGCTGATGCTCGTTCCTGATTACGAAGTCGAAAGCTACTGGGTGCGCCTCGAAGGATACGAGCATGTTCGAATGAGTGATGTGCTCGCATTGTATCATGATCATGCGACATGCGAACAGTTTCATAGCGAACTGAAAAGCGACTTAGATTTAGAGCGACTTCCATCTGGGAAGATGAAAACGAATGCGCTCGTGTTAGTCATGGGAGCATTCGTGTACAACCTTCTTCGTCTGATTGGACAAGATCTATTAAGCGATCCGAGACATCCATTACATCATAAAGTGAAACGCCGCCGCATCAAGACGATCATTCAGACGGTGATCACGATGGCAGGTCGACTCGTCCGCCGATCACGACAGATCTGGATGAAACTGACGCGAAGGAGTGGCTATAGCGAGCCCCT
>NZ_JAPSMC010000161.1 GCF_026847645.1 Anoxybacillus sp. J5B_2022 | reverse complement strand
TAAACAATATGTTAACAAGTCTGATGACGAAATTCGCAGAGGAATTCAATCAATTGAAAAGCAAATAGAGGAGCATCGGGATAAAATTAAAAACCCAGAAGCGTATATACCTAATTTTAGAAACTTAGACCCTAGGCAACAGGAAGCATTAATCAATAAAAAATGGCCTTCTGACATTCAAAGACAATTGGAGCAAAAAGAAATTCTTGAAGGTATTCTAAGGGGGAGATGAACATGGATGAACAATTAATGATTTTTTTGGAGGATTTGATTACACTTATTCAAGAAAAGTACAATGAGACATTAACAGCGCCTACTGATGAATCCGCCGAGGACAAATCTTTCAGATTGGGCTCAAATTTCGCATATTTTGATGTACTTGATTTGATAGAATCTCAATTGACAGTACATGGGATAGATTCTAATGGTATAGGAAAAATATCACCAACATTAGGTGAAAAGATTTAGGATATGCATGGTGCTATATAAGTTGAAACTTTGTTTTACATCCAGCTGATTACCTTCCACGTTATACTATATCTGCTTGTATTGAGATGAAAACGGAAGTGAAAAATCGGAAATTCTTTATTGCAACTTATATAGAAAGGGTGAAGTATCAATATGAAAAAAATAATGCTATTAACTCTAATCTCCGTTTTATTGATTGCAAGTGGATGTGGCAAGTCCGAAAACACCAATAAAAACCAACATATGAATCACGAAAATATGCAACAAGGTGAAAATCACGAAGGAATGAATCACGAAACGAACCAGTCCCAAGAGGTTACTACTCAGGCTGTTTGGAAGTTTTCAAAAGAAATTCCAAAAAGCAATGAAATGGTTGATTTAACAATTCAAATTAACGATAAAGATGGAAAACCTGTT
>NZ_JAPSMC010000160.1 GCF_026847645.1 Anoxybacillus sp. J5B_2022 | reverse complement strand
GCCGCGCCGTTTTTCTCGGCCAACGAAAAGGAGTCGCTCCACGCTGGATCGGGTTGGACATCCGCTTCCGCCAGAGCAGCTTTGACGATTCGGAGCGACGATGGGCCTCTCGTGATCAAAAAGGCGTTGGCGGCTTTCGTCTGCGCCAGAGTGTCTTTCGTCATGGCGGCGGAATCGGCCACGTAAATCCATTCGTCTTCAATCTTGGCTTGTTTGAGCTGTTCGTGGACACGGGACAGCACCTCCGGATTCCACGTTTTGTCCGGCAGGTTGCCGTCGTGCACATCGCCGTAAAACGGGATGCCATCCTCGTTGCCGATCAGCCCGAAACCGATCTGTTTTTGCCAGCGATGATGCCGGTTGTAGCCATGCGTGATCCGCAGGGCCTCTGACGAGACCGATTCATACGCGCCGTAAACGGTCTTGTCCGTCGTATCGGCGTGGAAGGCCTGGAGAGGAAGGCCTTCTTTCCGATAAATGTGAATCAAGCAAGTGCTGATCACCTTGTGAATATCCGCCTCATACAGGCGGTCGAGATGACGAGCCAACGCATCATCATTGAACCAAGAAGGCTTCAGCCCCGGCCGGATCAGCTTCGACAAATCGATCTCATGCGCCCATCGCTCCAAATGGACGAGTGCTTGTCGTCCGCTCAAGATATCCAGAAGGATCAGCTTGACCGCATCGCTGGTTCGGGTTTGGCATTGGGGATCCACCGGAACCAGCCGATCGATGAGCTGGGGAGGGTCAAGATCTTGGAAAAGGGCACTTATTATATTCAAATAGGAACTGTCATAAATCTCACAAATTTGAACATCCATGGTGGACAAACTCCTTTGCATTCCTTGTGTGTCAAGGATTCATTCCACATCGATGCAAAAAAATCCTCCCGATTTTCGTCGGAAGGGTGCGAAATGTGAGTT
>NZ_JAPSMC010000016.1 GCF_026847645.1 Anoxybacillus sp. J5B_2022 | reverse complement strand
CAAGAGTAGGACGTTGCTAGGCGATAAAGAAGCATGCCTTAAAGGCATGCTTCTTTATTTTTGTCCTAATTATAAAAAGGATTTTCCACTATGCGGTCGAATTAGTCAATGGCACACATTTTATGTTTCCACTTCAGAAAAAAGGCAATAATACAGGTAGTTTGTTGCATTTTTTTCGTATTTGCTATATAGTAAAATTAAGGTCAAATATAGTCAAAGTCAACTACCTATGCAAGGAGGAGGTAGGGTGCGAAACATTTCGGATATTATTGAACAATATTTAAAACAAGTGTTGAATATGAGCGATCAAGAAATTGTAGAAATTAAACGAAGTGAGATTGCCGATAAATTTCAATGCGTGCCTTCGCAAATTAACTATGTGATTAACACTCGTTTTACGTTAGAGAGAGGATATATTGTAGAAAGCAAGCGCGGTGGCGGTGGGTATATTCGAATTATGAAAGTAAGAACAAAAAATGAAGGTCAACTTATTGACCAGCTATTGGCGCTCATTGATCATCGCATTAGCCAATCCAATGCGGAAGGCATCATTCACCGCTTAGTGGAAGAAAAGGTGATCTCACAACGTGAAGCTAATATTATGTTAAGCGTCATGGACCGCTCCGTTTTATATATTGATTTGCCGCAACGAGATGAATTAAGAGCGCGAATGTTAAAAGCGATGTTGATCTCGCTAAAATATAAATAAAGGAAGAGGTGAATCACTTGATATGTCAAGAATGTAAGCAACGACCGGCCACGATGCATTTTACGAAAATCATTAATGGCGAAAAAACAGAAATTCATCTTTGCGAACATTGCGCCCAAGAACACGGAAATGTTTTTATGTTCCCTGAGAACTCAGGTTTTTCCATTCATAATTTATTATCCGGTTTATTGAACTTTGAATCTCCAATAAAAGAAACAATGCCCAATGCATTTCAAGGCATGGATCTTTTACAGTGTGAACGTTGCAATATGACGTATCATCAGTTCACTAAAATTGGCCGGTTTGGCTGTTCGCATTGTTATCACGCCTTTGCTAAACAGTTGCAGCCGATATTGAAACGGCTTCATAGCGGTAATACTATTCATGCAGGAAAGATCCCGAAGCGAATTGGCGGCACTATTCATGTTCGCAAACAAATTGAGCAGTTAAAGCAACGGCTTCAAGAACTGATCATGAAAGAAGAATTTGAAAAAGCGGCTGAAGTTCGCGACCAAATCCGCTCGCTTGAAGCGCAATTAAGCGAACATGGAGAGGGGGAATGAACATGTCGCTTGAAAAATTTTTGAACAGAGCAGTGAGTTCGTGGATGAGCCAAGAAGGTCCGGATTCAGATATTGTATTAAGCAGCCGAATTCGCTTGGCGCGCAATATTGTCGACTATGAGTTCCCGACGGTCTTCAGCAATGAGGAAGCGCAACAAATTGTGAACATCTTTGAACAACACTTTTCTCAGCAATCATGCCGCTCGCTTGGCCGGTTTGAGCTATTGAAAATGAACGAACTTCAGCCGATTGAAAAAAGGGTATTAGTCGAGAAGCATTTGATTAGCCCTCATTTAGCAGAAGATTGCCCATTTGGCGCATGCTTGCTTTCGGAAAATGAAGAAGTAAGCATTATGATTAACGAGGAAGACCATATTCGCATTCAATGTTTATTTCCAGGATTCCAATTAACAGAAGCGTTAGAAATGGCGAATGAGCTTGATGATTGGATTGAGTGGTATGTGAATTATGCGTTTGACGAAAAAAGAGGATATTTAACAAGCTGCCCGACAAATGTCGGAACTGGATTGCGGGCATCTGTCATGATGCATCTTCCGGCGCTGATTTTAACACAACAAATGAATCGGATTATCCCAGCCATTAACCAACTCGGGCTTGTTGTGAGGGGAACATATGGAGAAGGAAGCGAAGCGCTAGGGAACATATTCCAAATTTCTAACCAAATTACGTTGGGTAAGTCAGAAGAAGACATTGTAGAAGATTTAAAGAGCGTTGTGCAGCAATTAATTGCGCAGGAAAGAATGGCAAGAGAGGCATTAGTCAAAACTTTAAACATACAATTAGAAGACAGAGTCTTCCGTTCCTACGGAATATTAGCGAATAGCCGTGTGATTGAATCGAAAGAAGCTGCCCAATGTTTATCGGATGTCCGTCTAGGAATTGACTTAGGATACATCCGAAATATTTCGCGCAATATTTTAAATGAGTTAATGATTCTAACACAACCAGGCTTTTTGCAACAATACGCCGGTGGAGCGTTACGACCAAATGAGCGGGATGTTCTTCGGGCTAGATTGATTCGAGAACGTTTAAAAATGGAAGAAAGAAAAGCAATGGAGGGTGATGAAGCATGATGTTCGGTAGATTTACGGAACGGGCGCAAAAAGTGTTGGCGTTAGCTCAAGAAGAAGCTGTGCGCCTCGGTCATAATAATATTGGAACAGAACATATTTTGCTCGGACTTATTCGCGAAGGAGAAGGAATTGCCGCTAAAGCATTAATTGCGTTAGGGTTAGGACCAGATAAAATTCAGAAGGAAGTGGAAACGTTAATTGGTCGAGGACATGAGTCTTCGCAAACGATCCATTATACACCGCGTGCGAAAAAAGTGATCGAACTTTCGATGGATGAAGCAAGAAAGCTTGGACATTCGTATGTAGGAACAGAACATATTTTGCTCGGACTTATTCGCGAAGGAGAAGGAGTGGCAGCTCGCGTTCTCAATAACTTAGGAGTGAGCTTGAATAAAGCGCGGCAACAAGTGTTGCAATTATTGGGAAGCAACGAGTCCATTTCCGGACATCAAGGGAGTTCTTCCCACGTCAGCACGCCAACGCTAGACAGCCTCGCTCGCGATTTAACAGCGATTGCCCGTGAAGGTAGCTTAGATCCGGTGATTGGAAGAAGCAAAGAAATTCAACGTGTGATTGAAGTATTAAGCCGCCGTACGAAAAATAACCCTGTTTTAATCGGGGAACCGGGTGTCGGCAAAACAGCAATCGCGGAAGGATTGGCACAGCAAATTGTCAATAATGAAGTTCCAGAAACGCTTCGCGATAAACGAGTGATGACGCTTGACATGGGAACGGTAGTCGCAGGAACGAAATACCGCGGTGAATTTGAAGATCGTTTGAAAAAAGTGATGGATGAAATTCGGCAAGCCGGAAATATTATTTTATTCATCGACGAACTTCATACATTGATTGGTGCAGGTGGCGCGGAAGGAGCTATTGATGCTTCCAATATTTTGAAGCCATCGCTTGCCCGCGGGGAATTACAATGTATTGGAGCGACGACATTAGATGAATATCGAAAATATATCGAAAAAGATGCTGCATTAGAACGTCGCTTTCAGCCGATTTATGTCGATGAACCAACTGTCGAGGAATCCATTCAAATTTTAAAAGGATTGCGTGACCGATATGAAGCGCATCATCGCGTATCGATTTCTGACGAAGCGATTATTCAAGCGGTGAAGTTGTCAGACCGTTACATTACCGACCGTTTTCTTCCAGATAAAGCGATTGACTTAATTGATGAAGCTTGTTCGAAAGTTCGCCTTCGTTCTTTCACAACGCCGCCAAACTTAAAAGAATTAGAACAAAAATTAGAAGAGGTTCGCAAAGAAAAAGATGCGGCGGTGCAAAGTCAAGAGTTTGAAAAAGCGGCGTCTTTGCGCGATACGGAGCAGCGATTGCGCGAGCAGCTAGAGGAAACGAAACGAGCATGGAAAGAAAAGCAAGGAAAAGAAAACTCTGAAGTGACGGTTGAAGATATTGCTATGGTTGTATCGAGCTGGACGGGAATTCCGGTTTCGAAGCTGGCGCAAACGGAAACAGAACGGCTATTGAAACTTGAAGAAATATTGCATTCGCGCGTCATCGGGCAAGAAGAGGCAGTGAAAGCAGTAGCGAAAGCGGTGCGCCGTGCTCGTGCAGGACTGAAAGATCCGAAACGCCCGATCGGTTCGTTTATTTTCCTAGGTCCAACAGGTGTCGGAAAAACAGAGTTGGCGCGGGCGTTAGCGGAAGCGATGTTTGGCGATGAAGATGCTTTGATTCGTATCGACATGTCGGAATATATGGAGAAACATTCTACTTCTCGTCTTGTTGGCTCACCTCCTGGATATGTCGGATATGAAGAAGGGGGCCAATTAACGGAAAAAGTACGCCGCAAACCGTATTCGGTTGTTTTATTAGATGAGATGGAAAAAGCGCATCCGGACGTCTTTAATATTTTATTGCAAGTGTTGGAGGATGGACGTTTAACGGATTCAAAAGGAAGAACGGTTGATTTTCGTAATACGATTGTCATTATGACATCAAACGTTGGGGCGGATGCGTTGAAACGCAACAAATATGTTGGTTTTAACGTCCAAGACGAAGGAGAAAAATATAAAGACATGAAAGGTAAAGTAATGGATGAGCTGAAAAAAGCGTTCCGTCCAGAGTTTTTGAACCGTATTGATGAAATCATCGTCTTCCATGCGCTTGAAAAACAACATTTAGCACAAATTGTGAATTTAATGGCGGAACAGCTTGTAAAACGATTAAAAGAACAAGATATCGACCTAGAATTGACGCAAGCAGCGATCCAAAAAATTGCTGAAGAAGGATACGATCCAGAATACGGTGCGCGTCCATTGCGCCGAGCGTTGCAAAAACATATCGAAGACCGTTTATCAGAGGAGTTGTTGAAAGGAACAATTGCAAAAGGACAAAAAGTCGTTGTTGATGTGAAAGACGGAGAATTCGTCGTATTATCGGAACAAACCGTTCAGTAAAAATAAGGCAACAAGGTATGCGGCGACCGTTAGGCGCATACCTTGTTTTGCATTTGTTTGGAGAAAGGAATTTACGATATGAAGAAAAAAACGAAATTTGTTTGCCAAGAATGTGGATACGAATCCGCCAAATGGATGGGAAAATGTCCCGGATGCCAAGCGTGGAACACGATGGTAGAAGAAACGGAGCGGACGAAACCGGCGACAAGAGGGGTGTTTGTTCACTCTTCTCCTAGCACCATTTCTAAACCTGTATCCATTACGACGATTACGACAGCGCAAGAACCGAGAATTACGACAGATCTTTCCGAGTTTAATCGAGTATTAGGTGGAGGAATTGTTAAAGGTTCGCTTGTATTAATCGGCGGTGATCCTGGGATCGGGAAATCAACGCTTCTTTTGCAGGTGTCGTCGCAACTAGCCGCAAAGCATCATAAAGTGTTGTATATTTCTGGGGAAGAATCGGTGAAACAAACGAAATTGCGGGCAGATCGCCTTGGCGTTTCTGCTCACGATTTATACGTCTTATCAGAAACAGATTTAGAATATATTCACCAAGCGATTGAAGAAATTCAACCCCATTTCGTCGTCATCGATTCGATTCAAACGATTTACCGCGCGGAAATTACGTCCGCACCAGGAAGCGTTTCTCAAGTAAGAGAATGTACGGGAGAATTGATGAGAATTGCGAAAACAAAAGGTATTGCCATTTTCATCGTCGGGCATGTTACAAAAGAAGGATCGATTGCTGGCCCGAGAATTTTAGAACATATGGTAGATACCGTTCTTTATTTTGAAGGAGAACGGCATCATACGTACCGGATTTTACGAGCAGTGAAAAATCGGTTCGGGTCGACGAATGAAATCGGCATTTTTGAAATGAGAGAGTCCGGCTTGTTGGAAGTTGAAAATCCATCAGAAGTATTTTTAGAAGAACGGTCTGGTGGAGTTGCCGGCTCAACGGTTGTCGCTTCCATGGAAGGAACGAGACCTGTGCTAGTTGAAATTCAAGCGTTAATTTCGCCAACAAGTTTTGGAAACCCACGACGAATGGCAACGGGAATCGATCACAATCGGGTGTCGTTGTTAATGGCGGTGCTGGAAAAACGGGTCGGCCTGCTTTTACAAAACCAAGATGCGTATTTAAAAGTGGCGGGCGGCGTGAAGCTAGACGAACCAGCCATTGATTTGGCGGTAGCGGTGAGCATTGCTTCTAGTTTTCGCGATCAGCCGACGAACCCATCGGATGTGATCATTGGCGAAGTAGGACTGACAGGGGAAGTACGTCGCGTTTCTCGCATCGAACAACGGGTACAAGAAGCGGTTAAGCTCGGATTCCAACGCATTATCCTTCCGAAAAATAATCTCGGCGGATGGAGTGTGCCAAAAGGAATTGAAGTTATTGGTGTGTCTCATGTGGCGGAAGCGCTGGAGTACACGCTAGGGCGTCAAAAATAACAGGAACGTTACAAATATGTATCAAATTTTTTAAAAAGATTAAAAACTGTGTTATGATTGGTTTCAAACATTGGAAACTGTTTATAATGATAATAGAGGAGGTGAAAGAATGTTAAAAAGAATCGTTCAATTGTTTTTTTTAGTGATCGGAGGAACGCTTGGGATTATGTTTCTTCCTGATTTGCTTGCGTTAATGAAGGTGGAGCATCTTTCTATTTTAAATAATCCATATATGTTGGCGATTGTTGGGGCACTTATTTTCTTTATTATGACTTTTTGGGCTGTAGATTACGTTGTCGATGTCATTCGCTGGATGGAAGAATCGCTTGTGAAAGCGCCTGTGACAGATATTTTGTTCGGTAGTTTAGGCCTTATTTTTGGCCTGGTTGTTGCTTTTTTAGTCGTTATGCCGCTAAAGGCTTTTCAGTTTCAAGTGGTGAACACGGTGTTACCGGTCTTTTTAACGATTTTGCTCGGCTATTTAGGGTTTCAAGTAGGGTTTAAAAAACGGCATGAGCTAATGAGTTTATTTTCGATCTCTAATCGGATGGCGAAGAAAAAAGGAAACGAAGAAGAAAATGAAAGCCAAAAAGGCCGTGCCTTAAAAATTTTGGATACAAGTGTCATTATTGATGGACGGATTGCGGACATTTGCCAAACGGGCTTTTTAGAAGGGACAATTGTCATTCCGCGATTCGTATTAGAGGAGTTGCAGCATATTGCGGATTCTTCGGATGTATTGAAAAGAAACCGCGGCCGTCGAGGATTAGATATTTTAAATCGCATTCAAAAAGAATTGGAAATGAAAGTAGAAATTTATGAAGGCGATTTCGATGACATTCAAGAAGTGGACAGTAAATTAGTAAAGCTAGCAAAATTAACATCAGGCGTCGTTGTCACGAATGATTTTAATTTAAACAAAGTATGCGAACTGCAAAATGTGCGGGTGCTCAATATTAACGATTTAGCCAATGCCGTGAAACCAGTCGTTCTTCCGGGGGAAGAGCTAAATGTCCAAGTGATTAAAGACGGAAAAGAGCATAATCAAGGCGTGGCTTATTTAGACGACGGGACGATGATTGTCGTTGAGGACGGAAAAGAATATATCGGCAAACGTGTTGACGTACTCGTCACAAGCGTGTTACAAACATCTGCGGGGAGAATGATTTTTGCGAAATTAAAACTTCTTCAAAAGGCGCTATAGTTAAGGGGAATTTACGATGGTTTATCAAGTTGTTATTCCTGCGGCAGGGCAAGGAAAACGGATGAAAGCTGGCATCAACAAACAGCTGCTCGAACTTTGCGGCCAGCCAGTGATCATCCATACGTTAAAAGTGTTTGAACAAGACGGTTGGTGTCAAGGCATCATCATCGTTATTAACGAAGCGGAACGGGAACGATTTTACGAATTACTCGAAAAGTTTCAAATCAAAAAAGTGGTTTCCGTCGTCAGCGGTGGTGCAGAACGGCAGCATAGCGTTTACAATGGACTTAAAGCGGTAAGTAGCGAGCTTGTTTTGATCCATGATGGTGCCCGCCCATTCATTACGACTGAAAAAGTTCATGAATTAGTAAAAGAAGCAAACGAGCATGGCGCAGCGGTTCCCGCTGTGCCAATGAAAGACACCGTCAAACGCGTTCGGCAAGGATTTGTCGAGGAAACGGTGGATCGCTCTAGCTTGTGGGCGGTACAAACTCCACAAGCTTTTCGTGTTTCGCTTATTTTAAAAGCCCATGAACAAGCAAAACAGGAAGGCTATCTTGGCACGGACGATGCGAGTCTTGTGGAGCGCATGGGGAAAAAAGTTAAAATAATCGAAGGGGATTATCGCAATATTAAGCTAACGACCCCGGATGATTTATTATTTGCGGCAGCGATTTTATCGTCATAAGAAAGAAAGGTGACTATATGTTTCGAATTGGACAAGGGTTTGACGTTCATCAGTTCGTCGAAGGCCGTCCGTTGATCATCGGCGGCATTGAAATTCCGTACGAAAAAGGGTTGCTTGGCCATTCGGATGCAGACGTATTATTGCATGCGGTGGCAGATGCTTGTTTAGGCGCAATTGGTGCCGGCGATATCGGCAAACATTTTCCAGATACCGATCCACAATATAAAAACGCTGATTCGGCGTTGCTTCTACAACACGTATGGAATCTTGTCAAAAACGAAGGATATCAGCTCGTTAACGTTGATTGTACGATCATTGCACAAAAGCCGAAAATGGCGCCGTATATTGAAAGCATGAAAGAAACAATTGCGCGGTTATTAGAAGGAGATCCATCCCAAGTAAACGTGAAGGCGACGACGACGGAGCGGCTCGGATTTACTGGACGAGAAGAGGGGATTGCTGCTCAAGCAATCGTATTACTGCAAAAGCAATAATCGTTTTGAACTTTATAACCGAATCATTTAAAATAACAAGTACACAGTACAAATTGATGGAGGTTGTTGTATGTCGTATGAAGTAAGGGTGCGTTATGCGCCGAGCCCGACCGGCCATTTACATATCGGCGGCGCTCGCACAGCGCTGTTCAACTATTTGTTTGCCCGCCATCATAACGGGAAATTTATTGTTCGTATTGAAGATACAGATATTGAACGGAATGTAGAAGGCGGAGAACAATCTCAGCTGGAAAATTTAAAATGGCTTGGCATCGAATATGATGAATCGGTCGATAAAGATGGAGGATATGGACCGTACCGCCAAACAGAGCGGCTTGATATATATCGTCAATATACAAATGAATTGTTAGAAAAAGGATATGCGTATAAATGTTTTTGTACGCCGGAAGAGTTGGAGCAGGAGCGTGAGGCGCAAAAAGCAGCTGGCATCGCTGCGCCACAATATAGCGGAAAATGCCGTCATTTGACGCCGGAACAAATCAAGCAGCTTGAAGCGGAAGGAAAACCGTATACGATCCGCGTTAAAGTGCCAGAAGGAAAAGTGTATGAATTCGAAGACATGGTTCGCGGCCGCGTATCGTTTGAATCAAAAGATATTGGCGATTGGGTTATTGTGAAAGCGAACGGCATTCCGACTTATAACTTTGCGGTCGTCATTGACGATCACTTAATGAAAATTACGCATGTATTTCGCGGCGAAGAACATTTATCGAATACGCCGAAACAGCTGATGATTTATGAATATTTCGGTTGGGAAGCACCGCAGTACGCGCATTTGACGCTCATTGTAAATGAAAATCGAAAAAAATTATCGAAGCGCGATGAATCGATTATTCAATTTGTATCCCAGTATAAAGAACTCGGATATTTACCAGAGGCGATGTTTAACTTCTTTGCTTTATTAGGATGGTCACCAGAAGGGGAAGAAGAAATTTTCACAAAAGAGGAACTGATTCGGATTTTTGACGTTTCTCGTTTATCGAAATCGCCGTCGATGTTTGATAAACAAAAGTTGACATGGATGAATAATCAATATATTAAGAAGCTCGATTTAGATCGGCTTGTGGAATTATCCCTTCCTCATTTAGTAAAGGCAGGGCGCTTACCGGAGCAAATGAGCGAAGAACAAAAAGACTGGGCGCGTCATTTAATCGCGTTATATCAAGAACAAATGAGCTATGGCGCTGAAATTGTCGAGTTGTCAGAGTTGTTCTTTAAAGAAGAGATTGAGTATAATGAGGAAGCGAGAGAAGTGCTTTCTGAAGAACAAGTGCCGGAAGTGCTCCGTGCGTTTTTAGAAGAAATCAACCAGCTAGAATCATTTACAGCTGATGCGATTAAAGCGTCCATTAAATCTGTACAAAAAACAACGGGACAAAAAGGGAAAAAGCTATTTATGCCGATTCGTGTGGCAACAACGGGACAAACGCACGGTCCAGAATTGCCGTTAGCCATTCAATTGCTAGGCAAAGAAAAAGTCGTTCAACGGTTAGGCAAAGCGATTCATTCTATAAGTTAAAGCGTAGACGAGGAGAAGTAAAAAACATTGGCATGACAGAGAGAGTCACCTTGGCTGGAAGTGACTTATGTTCGATGTTTTTGAAATGCCCCTCGGAGCCTCCTTTCGAACCAGAGACGTTCTGTAGTAGAGTGGAGCGGATTCTCTTCCGTTATAAGAGTTGAGTGAGCTAACTTTTTCGTTGGCTAAACAGAGTGGAACCGCGCTTCGGCGTCTCTGTGTGAGGAGCACAGGGACGCTTTTTTATTATATTGAGAAACTGGAGGGAGGACCATTGTTTAAAACATTAAAAGAAGATATCGAAGTGATTTTTGAGCAAGACCCAGCGGCAAGAAGTTATTTGGAAGTCATTTTAACGTATTCTGGGCTGCATGCGATTTGGGCGCATCGAATTGCTCATGCGTTTTATAAACGGAAATTTTATTTTATCGCTAGACTGATTTCACAAATTAGCCGCTTTTTCACAGGCATCGAGATTCATCCAGGGGCAAAAATCGGCCGGCGTTTTTTTATCGACCACGGCATGGGGGTTGTCATTGGGGAAACGTGCGAAATTGGCGATAACGTGACCGTATATCAAGGAGTTACGTTAGGTGGAACAGGAAAAGAGAAAGGGAAGCGCCATCCGACGATTAAAGACAACTGTTTAATCGCTACCGGCGCGAAAGTGCTCGGCTCCATTACGGTTGGCGAGAACTCGAAAATCGGGGCAGGATCGGTCGTATTAAAAGATGTACCACCAAATTCGACCGTTGTCGGCATCCCTGGCAAAGTCGTTGTGCGCAACGGGGTAAAAGTAAAAGACTTAAACCATACCGATTTACCGGATCCGATTGCCGATCGACTAAAGGAATTGGAAGAAGAAATTGAAAAATTGCGGACGGAATTAAAAGAATTAAAAGAAAGGAAGACAAACCATGAGCATTCGGCTTTATAATACACTTACACGGAAAAAGGAAGTATTTGAACCGCTCGAACCGAATAAAGTCAAAATGTACGTATGCGGTCCGACCGTGTATAACTATATTCATATCGGAAACGCCCGCCCGGCTATCGTCTTTGATACGATCCGCCGCTATTTAGAATTTCGTGGCTATAACGTTCAATACGTCTCTAACTTTACGGATGTAGACGATAAGCTCATTAAGGCAGCACGGGAATTGGGCGAAGACGTTCCAACGATCGCCGAACGTTTTATTGCTGCGTATTTTGAAGATATTGCTGCTTTAGGATGCAAAAGAGCGAACGTTCATCCGCGCGTGACGGAAAATATTGACGTGATTATCGAATTTATTGAACAGCTCATCCAAAAAGGGTATGCATACGAAGTCGATGGCGATGTATATTACAAAACGAGAAATTTTGCAGAGTATGGGAAACTGTCGCATCAATCGATTGATGAACTGCGTGCCGGCGCGCGCATCGAAGTAGGCGAAAAAAAACAAGATCCGCTGGACTTCGCTTTATGGAAAGCGGCGAAAGAAGGGGAGATTGCTTGGGATAGTCCGTGGGGAAAAGGGCGGCCGGGCTGGCACATTGAATGCTCGGCGATGGCGCGCAAATATTTAGGCGATACGATTGATATTCATGCCGGCGGACAAGATTTGACGTTCCCGCATCACGAAAACGAAATTGCCCAGTCGGAAGCATTGACAGGAAGAACGTTTGCGAAATATTGGCTGCATAACGGTTATATTAACATTAATAACGAAAAAATGTCGAAATCGCTTGGCAACTTCGTGCTTGTGCATGATATCGTGAAACAAATTGATCCGCAAGTGTTGCGTTTCTTTATGCTTTCGGTGCATTACCGCCATCCGATTAACTATAGCGAAGAGCTATTAGAAAGCACAAAAAACGGATTAGAGCGGTTAAAAACCTCGTATTTCAATTTAAAACATCGCCTAGCAAGCAGCAGCAATTTAACCGATGATGATGAGCAATGGCTCAAGCAAATTAATGAATGCCGCAATGCCTTTATTCGAGAGATGGACGATGATTTCAATACGGCCAACGCCATTGCCGCGTTATTTGAACTATCGAAACAAGCCAATGTATATTTGCTTGAAAAGAACACATCAGAAACGGTAATTCACGCCTTTTTGCAGACGTTTGAACAATTGCTTGACGTATTAGGCATTTTTTTAAAAGAGGAACTTTTGCTTGATGAGGAAATTGAAGCGCTTATCCAAAAACGGAATGAAGCTCGGAAGAATCGCGATTTTGCGTTAGCGGACCAAATTCGCGAGGAATTAAAGGCGAAAAATATTATTTTAGAAGACACACCGCAAGGAACAAGATGGAAAAGAGGCTAAACGGACGATGAATTTCTTGCCGGAAATTAAAGACGTGAAGCAATTAAATGGCCTTGCTCTCGCCTATATCGGGGATGCCGTCTACGAACTGTATGTACGGCATCGCCTTCTTGCGAAAGGAAACGTCAAACCGAATCAGTTGCATCGACAAGCCATTCGCTATGTATCAGCGAAAGCACAGGCAAAAGTCGTTTTGGCATTGTTGGAGCAAGCGGTATTAACAGAGGAGGAGCAAGCGATCATTCGTCGCGGTCGCAATGCCAAGTCGGTGACGACTCCGAAAAATACAGATGTCCAAACATACCGATATAGCACGGCATTTGAAGCATTGATCGGCTATCATTTCCTGGGAAATAATGAAGAGCGAATGGAAGAACTCATCGCCTATTCGTTTGACATTGTCGAAAGTCAAGAAAGGAAGTTGTAACAATGGACCTTATTATCGGGAAAAATCCTGTCATGGAAGCATTAAAATCGGACAGAGAAGTCAATAAAATTTGGATTGCTGACGGATCGCAACGGGGAACGATGCAGTCGATTATTCAGTTGGCGAAACAACGAAATGTGCTTGTACAATACGTACCAAAACAAAAGCTTGACCAAATGACGAATGGAAATCATCAAGGAGTGGTGGCACAAGTAGCTGCTTATCACTATTACGACGTCGACGAATTATTTCGCCGTGCAGCGGAAAGAAACGAGCAACCTTTTCTCTTGTTGTTGGACGAGTTAGAAGATCCTCATAATTTAGGATCCATTATGAGAACAGCGGATGCAGTAGGTGCACACGGCATCATTATTCCGAAGCGCCGTTCGGTCGGTTTGACGCAAACGGTAGCTAAAGCTTCGACAGGGGCGATTGAGCATATTCCGGTTGCACGCGTCACCAACTTGGCGAGAACGATCGATGAGTTGAAAGAAAGAGGTGTGTGGATTGTTGGTACAGATCCGAAAGGTCAAGATGACTATCGCCAACTGGACGGAACGATGCCGCTAGCGCTTGTCATTGGTAGCGAAGGAAAAGGAATTGGTCGGTTGATGTTGGAGAAATGTGACTTTTTAATTAAACTGCCGATGCGAGGGCACGTCACTTCTTTAAACGCATCTGTTGCGGCGAGCTTATTAATGTATGAGGTGTATCGTAAACGATATCCTTTGGGAGAATAATTTCGATGGATATTTTAATTGTAGATGGTTACAACATTATTGGCGCTTGGCCGGAGCTGCGCAAGTTAAAAGAGCATGACTTGGCGTCAGCACGGGATTTATTAATCGCGAAAATGGCCGAGTATCAAGGGTTTACCGGCAATAAAGTCATTATCGTTTTCGATGCACACCTCGTACAAGGAATCGAGAAGAAGTATACGAACCACCAAGTCGATGTCATTTTTACAAGAGAACATGAAACCGCGGACGAACGAATCGAAAAATTAGCGAAACAATTGATTAATGTTCGCACAAAAGTTTATGTGGCGACATCTGATTACACCGAACAATGGACGATTTTTGGGCAAGGTGCATTGCGGAAATCCGCACGGGAACTGTTAGTGGAGATGGAGGCAATTGAGCGGAGCATTGCGAAAAAAGTCGAAAAAATTCATGAGCAGAAGCCGTTGTCCAGAATTCCTCTGACAGATGAAATCGCAAAAATTTTCGAAAAATGGAGAAGAGGCGAAAAATGAATGGTTGACGCTGTAAAAATTTGTGTTGTATAATAATTCTAGCGATTTGTGCGGTCGGGGGGATCGGCGTGGGCGAAGGCTTCAAAAGTAAGCACGACAGAAAATTGGAGCAGTTGGAAGATGAAGAGTTGGTTGAACGTGTTCATCAAGGGGACAGCGATGCTCTGGATTTTTTAATTCATAAGTATCAAAATTTCGTGCGGGCGAAAGCGCGTTCTTATTTTTTAGTAGGCGCAGATCGCGAGGATATCGTTCAAGAAGGAATGATTGGGCTATATAAAGCGATCCGTGATTTTAAAGAGGACAAGCTGACTTCGTTTAAGGCGTTTGCAGAATTGTGTATTACACGGCAAATGATTACCGCCATCAAAACGGCAACGAGGCAAAAGCATATCCCGCTCAACTCCTATGTTTCCCTTGACAAACCGATTTATGATGAGGAATCAGATCGGACATTAATGGACGTCATTTCGGGAGCGAAAGCAACCGATCCAGAAGAGCTTATTATTAACCGTGAAGAAGTAGATGATATCGAAGTCAAAATGGCCGAATTATTGAGCGATCTAGAACGAAAAGTTCTCGTGTTATATTTAGATGGCCGGTCGTACCAAGAAATTTCTGAAGAGCTCAACCGTCACGTCAAATCGATTGATAATGCTTTGCAGCGGGTCAAACGAAAGTTAGAGAAGTATTTAGAGCTTCGGGAGATCAGTTTGTAATATGAAGTCATTGACAGCGAAATATTGGTATGATAAATTTTTATGGACATCTTGTAGAACGGTGGGACAGCGATGCGCAAAAAAGTAGTACTAGCTTGCAGTCAATGCAACAGCCGCAATTACTCGACGATGAAAAATGTCGTTGCTACTCAAGAGCGCTTGGAGATGAAGAAATTTTGTAAAGTATGCAATGACCATACACTCCACCGTGAAACGAAGTAAAAACGGGAATAGAAAGTATAGGCAGCTCGAAGTAGTTGGAGGTTACTATCATGCAACGAGTCGTGAAATTTTTTAATGAAGTCGCACGGGAAATGAAACGGGTCAGTTGGCCAAAACGTAAAGAATTAGTGAACTATACGATTACAGTATTAGCCACTGTTGCGTTTATGACTGTCTTTTTCGCTGTTGTCGATCTAGGAATTTCTTCTTTAATTCGTTTTGTGCTTGAATAACGATCATTTTCGTATGGTATAATGAAAGAGAATAAGGTAGACGATCGAAAGCCCGGAAACGGGTTTTTGTTTTGTTTATAAAATGTTGTCTAGGGAGGGAAGGACGTTTAAGTCCCAGCTGATGGAGAAAAACTGGTATGTCATTCATACGTATTCAGGATATGAAAATAAAGTAAAAGCCAACTTGGAAAAAAGAGTGGAATCAATGGGGATGCAAGATAAAATTTTTCGAGTGGTTGTTCCGGAAGAAGAAGAAACGGATATGAAAAACGGAAAGAAAAAAGTAACGAAACGAAAAGTATTTCCAGGATATGTATTAGTCGAAATGATCATGACGGACGATTCGTGGTACGTCGTACGGAACACGCCAGGGGTTACAGGATTTGTCGGATCGAGCGGAGCAGGATCGAAGCCGACGCCGCTTCTTGAGGAAGAAGTTCACGTTATTTTAAAACGCATGGGCGTGTCGTTAACAGAGATTGACTTTGATTATGAATTGAAAGAAACGGTGCGAGTGAAAGAAGGACCGTTTACTAATTTCACAGGCACGATTGAAGAATTTGATATGGATAAACGGAAAGTGAAAGTTCATGTCAATATGTTCGGGCGCGAAACGCCGGTCGAACTAGACTTTTCCCAAATTGAAAAAATATAAGATGAAATAACTTGCAATCAAAAAGGAAAAGTGATACTATTTTATAGTCAGTATACCTCGTGATAGAGGCTGATATCATTCAACCGTTTATAAACCGATAAATACAATTTTCTATTCACGTAGCAATGAACTTATACGCTATGGAAGCGTCATGAGGGAGCTTTCGGAATAGAGAAGCGTTCTCCTATGCCGAAATTAGGAGAAAACAGGGGGAGGTTACGCCCTTGCATTTGCTCGTAACCTAATCGAGTGGGAGGGGAAATCCCTAATACCACATCACGGACTTAAGGAGGTGTGTCTCGTGGCTAAAAAAGTAATCAAAGTCGTGAAGCTACAAATCCCTGCAGGTAAAGCGAACCCGGCACCACCAGTTGGTCCAGCGTTAGGTCAAGCTGGTGTTAACATTATGGGATTCTGTAAAGAATTCAATGCTCGTACAGCTGACCAAGCAGGTTTGATCATTCCTGTTGAAATTACGGTATACGAGGACCGTTCATTTACATTCATTACGAAAACTCCGCCTGCTGCTGTATTACTTAAAAAAGCAGCTGGTATCGAGTCAGGTTCCGGCGAACCAAACCGTAATAAAGTAGCGACAATCAAACGCGACAAAGTGCGTGAGATTGCTGAGACGAAAATGCCAGACTTAAATGCAGCGAGCATTGAAGCTGCAATGCGCATGGTTGAAGGTACAGCCCGCAGCATGGGCATTGTTATCGAAGACTAATGTGACAATAAGCTGGCTAGGGAAGGTTGCGACTACAAGGATTTGTTCCTTTTCGCAACCTTTATTCGTGGGAGGTTATTCCGCTAAAACCACAATGAGGAGGAAATTCAAATGGCTAAAAGAGGAAAAAAATATGTAGAAGCGGCGAAATTAGTAGACCGCTTTAAAGCGTACTCTGTCACAGAAGCAATCGAGCTTGTAAAGAAAACAAGCATCGCGAAATTTGATGCAACGGTTGAAGTTGCGTTCCGCTTAGGAGTAGATCCGAAGAAAGCAGACCAACAAATCCGTGGTGCTGTTGTATTGCCGCACGGTACAGGTAAAGTACAACGTGTGCTCGTATTTGCAAAAGGCGAAAAAGCGAAAGAAGCAGAAGCTGCAGGCGCTGATTATGTTGGCGATACGGATTACATCAATAAAATCCAACAAGGTTGGTTTGATTTTGATGTCATCGTTGCTACTCCGGACATGATGGGTGAGGTAGGTAAATTAGGTCGTATTTTAGGTCCTAAAGGCTTAATGCCAAACCCGAAAACAGGTACAGTTACGTTTGACGTAGCAAAAGCTGTAAAAGAAATCAAAGCTGGTAAAGTGGAATACCGCGTTGATAAGGCAGGTAACATCCACGTTCCAATCGGAAAAATTTCATTTGACAGCGAAAAGCTTGTTGACAACTTCACAACGATTTACGAAACAATCTTAAAAGTAAAACCAGCTGCAGCGAAAGGTACGTACGTGAAAAACGTAACGGTTACTTCGACAATGGGACCTGGAATTAAAGTAGATCCTTCAACATTTGCTGTAGCACGATAAACGGTTGACTTTTTAAGTTCCGTTTAGTATGATATACATTGTTTGAAAAACGAATATCATTTGTACCGTAGACAGTAGGTGCTCCTAAAGAGCTTAATTTCCTACCGAGGTGTTACTGAAATAGAAAAAGTGCCGTATATAGGCGCTTTTAAGGTACCTCCATGTCTACGTTGGCATGGAGGTTTTTTGCGGTATAAGTGGTGTCGGATTTTTATGATCTACAGGAGGTGTAAGGATGAGCAGCGCAATCGAACTCAAAAAGCAAGTGGTAGCGGAAATTGCTGATAAATTCCGCGCAAGCAAATCGACAATCATCGTAGACTATCGCGGTCTAAACGTGGCGGAAGTAACAGAGCTCCGCAAACAGCTTCGTGAAGCAGGCATCGAGTTCAAAGTGTACAAAAACACGTTAACTCGCCGTGCGCTTGCAGAAGTTGGGTTAGAAGGATTAGACGAAGTGCTTACAGGACCAAATGCGATCGCGTTCAGCAACGATGATGTGGTTGCGCCTGCGAAAATTTTAAATGACTTCGCAAAAACGCACGAAGCATTAGAAATTAAAGCAGGTGTCATCGAAGGAAACGTTGCGACGGTCGAGGAAGTAAAAGCACTTGCAAACCTTCCTTCTCGCGAAGGCTTGCTTTCTATGTTGCTTAGCGTTCTTCAAGCACCAATCCGCAACTTCGCGCTTGTTACAAAAGCAGTTGCTGAGAAGAAAGAAGAACAAGGTGCATAAAGCGTCTGGATTTTAACTTTCACTACAATGGAAAATCATATTAAGGGAGGAATATTACAATGACTAAAGAACAAATCATTGAAGCGGTTAAGAATATGACTGTTTTAGAATTAAACGACTTAGTAAAAGCAATTGAAGAAGAGTTCGGTGTAACTGCTGCTGCTCCTGTAGTAGTTGCTGGCGGTGCTGCTGCTGGCGGCGAAGCTGTTGCGGAAAAAACAGAATTCGATGTTATCCTTACAGATGGCGGCGCACAAAAAATCAAAGTTATCAAAGTTGTGCGTGAACTTACTGGCCTCGGCTTAAAAGAAGCAAAAGATTTAGTAGACAACACTCCAAAGCCAGTTAAAGAAGGCGTTTCTAAAGAAGAAGCTGAAGAAATCAAAGCTAAACTTGAAGAAGCTGGCGCTAGCGTAGAAGTGAAGTAATCTCGCCTAGACGAAAAAAGCTCGCTAATTATAGCGGGCTTTTTTACTATTATTGAAAATTGGGTACGATGATAAAAAAGGAAAGGGTGATGTCATTGAGTGAACATTATTATTCCAAAACGCCTTCTTCTTCACATAACCCGCAAACATGGAACTTTACATTAAGAGGAAATGAACTGACGTTTACAACCGACAACGGTGTTTTTTCTAAGCGAGAAGTTGATTTCGGTTCACGGCTATTAATCGAAACATTTGCAGAGCCAGCGATCGATGGCGCTATTTTAGATGTCGGTTGCGGCTACGGGCCGATTGGGTTGGCAGTGGCTAAGTCGTTTCCGAACCGTCAAGTGGAAATGATCGATATTAACGAACGAGCAATTGAATTAGCGAACAAAAATAAACAAATCAACCGGATCAGTAACGCGGTTGTTTATGAAAGTGATTTATTTGGAAACGTAGGAGATAAAACGTTCGCTGCGATTTTAACGAATCCACCGATTCGCGCGGGGAAAAAGATCGTTTATTCGATTTTTGAACAAAGTGTGCACCACCTTCTTCCACAAGGGGAATTGTGGGTCGTCATCCAAAAGAAGCAAGGGGCGCCGTCTGCGTTGGAAAAACTGCAATCATTGTTTACAGACGTAGAAGTGGTGGCAAAGAAAAAAGGGTATTATATCATAAAGGCAAAAAAAGATGGACAGTTTTTTTTACCTATGATAGCATTATAAAATGCCAAATATGTAACCTTATTCGGTTATTCGATGTATAATTTTATTTTCGATGGGAAAAATTATAAAATCAATAAATAGGTGAAAATGTGGTTTTCTTATTATAGAAACCATTTTTCTTTTGTCTGATAGTAAGGCAAATATTTCTTGTTTAGAAAAGCTGCCTTCTATTTTCATCAATGCTTGAATTTGAGGGGTGAATCAGTTGACAGGTCAACTAGTTCAATATGGACGACACCGCCAACGAAGAAGTTACGCGCGTATCAGTGAAGTACTCGAGTTACCAAACCTTATCGAAATTCAGACCTCCTCTTACCAATGGTTTCTTGATGAAGGTCTGAGAGAAATGTTCAAAGAAATTTCTCCGATCGAAGACTTTTCCGGAAATCTTTCCCTTGAATTTGTTGATTATAGTCTGGGGGAACCGAAATATTCGGTGGAAGAATCAAAAGAACGCGATGTGACATATGCAGCACCGCTTCGCGTGAAAGTACGCCTAATTAATAAAGAAACAGGCGAAGTGAAAGAACAAGATGTATTCATGGGAGACTTCCCTCTCATGACGGAAACGGGGACGTTCATCATCAACGGTGCAGAACGTGTCATTGTTTCTCAGCTTGTCCGCTCCCCGAGCGTATATTATAGCGGAAAAATAGATAAAAACGGGAAACGTGGATTTTCCGCGACTGTCATTCCGAACCGCGGCGCATGGCTAGAGTATGAAACGGATGCGAAAGATGTTGTATACGTTCGCATTGACCGCACCCGCAAATTGCCTGTTACCGTCCTTTTACGTGCGCTTGGATTCGGCTCTGACCAAGAAATTATTGATGTAATCGGTGAAAACGAATATCTTCGCAACACGTTAGAAAAAGACAATACAGAAAGCACAGAAAAAGCGTTGCTTGAAATTTACGAACGCTTGCGTCCGGGCGAGCCACCGACAGTGGAAAACGCCAAAAGTTTGTTGATTTCTCGTTTCTTTGATCCGAAACGTTATGATTTAGCAAGCGTAGGACGTTATAAAATTAACAAAAAACTCCACATTAAAAATCGACTTTTCAATCAACGTCTTGCAGAAACGCTCGTCCACCCTGAAACAGGCGAAATTATTGCCGAAAAGGGAGCGCTGATTGATCGCCGGACGTTAGACCGGATTTTGCCTTATTTAGAAAACGGCATTGGCTTTCGTACATATAAGCCTGCCGGTGGTGTAATAGATGAAGAGTTTACGTTGCAATCGATTAAAATTTATGCGCCGAATGATCCGGAAGGCGAGCAAGTGATCCATGTCATTGGCAACGGATACATTGCGGAAGACGTCAAACACATTACACCGAGCGATATCATCGCCTCGATCAGCTACTTCTTTAACCTTCTTCACGGAGTAGGCGATACAGATGATATCGACCATCTAGGCAACCGTCGCCTTCGTTCGGTCGGCGAGTTGTTGCAAAACCAATTCCGCATCGGTTTATCGCGCATGGAACGCGTTGTTCGTGAGCGCATGTCGATTCAAGATACGAATACGATCACACCACAACAGTTGATTAATATTCGACCGGTGATCGCGGCAATTAAAGAGTTTTTCGGAAGCTCTCAGCTTTCGCAGTTTATGGACCAAACGAACCCGCTTGCAGAATTAACGCATAAACGTCGTCTTTCTGCGCTAGGACCAGGCGGTTTGACTCGCGAACGCGCGGGCTTTGAAGTTCGTGACGTTCACTATTCTCATTATGGACGCATGTGTCCGATTGAAACGCCGGAAGGTCCGAACATCGGGTTAATTAACTCGCTTTCGACATATGCGAAAGTAAACAAATTTGGATTTATTGAAACACCGTACCGTCGCGTCGATCCTGAAACGGGAAAAGTGACAAACCGCATTGACTATTTAACGGCAGATGAAGAAGACAATTACGTGGTTGCACAAGCAAACGCACGAATTGCGGAAGATGGCACGTTCTTGGATGAAGATATTGTGGCGCGTTTCCGCGGAGAAAACATCGTCGTAAAACGCGACCGCGTCGACTATATGGACGTATCGCCAAAACAAGTCGTATCAGCGGCGACTGCGTGCATCCCATTCTTAGAAAACGACGACTCGAACCGCGCGCTCATGGGAGCGAACATGCAGCGCCAAGCTGTTCCGTTATTGCAACCAGAAGCGCCGATTGTCGGAACAGGAATGGAATATGTGTCGGCGAAAGACTCTGGAGCAGCAGTCATTTGCAAGCATCGCGGAATTGTCGAGCGGGTGGAAGCGAAAGAAATTTGGGTTCGCCGCTTAATTGAAGTCGATGGCAAAGAAGTAAAAGGCGATCTTGATAAATACCGCCTCCTGAAATTCGTTCGCTCTAACCAAGGAACGTGTTACAACCAACGCCCGATCGTGAAAAAAGGCGATATCGTGGAAAAAGGTGAAATTCTTGCGGACGGTCCTTCCATGGAAAAAGGCGAACTCGCACTCGGCCGTAATGTGCTTGTTGCCTTCATGACATGGGACGGCTACAACTACGAAGATGCCATTATTATGAGCGAGCGTCTTGTCAAAGACGATGTTTACACATCGATTCATATTGAAGAATACGAATCTGAATCACGCGACACAAAACTTGGACCAGAAGAAATTACACGTGATATCCCGAACGTTGGGGAAGACGCACTACGCAACTTGGACGAACGTGGAATTGTGCGCATCGGTGCGGAAGTGAAAGACGGCGACTTGCTTGTCGGCAAAGTAACACCGAAAGGAGTCACGGAGCTAACGGCAGAAGAGCGTCTATTGCATGCAATCTTTGGTGAAAAAGCTCGCGAAGTGCGGGATACGTCGCTTCGTGTACCGCACGGTGGCGGCGGAATCGTGTTGGATGTAAAAGTCTTTAACCGTGAGGACGGAGATGAGCTTCCTCCTGGCGTGAACCAACTTGTGCGTGTATACATCGTGCAAAAGCGGAAAATTTCCGAAGGCGATAAAATGGCTGGTCGCCACGGGAATAAAGGGGTTATCTCAAGAATCCTTCCGGAAGAAGATATGCCGTTCTTGCCAGATGGTACGCCAGTTGATATCATGTTAAACCCATTAGGCGTTCCGTCGCGGATGAACATCGGACAGGTGCTCGAGCTGCACCTTGGTATGGCAGCGAAGAAGCTTGGCCTTCATGTCGCTTCTCCGGTATTCGATGGCGCTCGTGAAGAAGATGTATGGGCAATTTTAGAAGAAGCTGGGATGGCTCGTGATGCCAAAACCGTTCTATACGACGGTCGGACAGGTGAGCCGTTTGATAACCGTGTATCGGTCGGGATTATGTATATGATCAAACTGGCGCACATGGTAGACGATAAACTTCATGCTCGTTCGACAGGACCGTACTCACTTGTGACGCAACAGCCGCTTGGCGGTAAAGCGCAATTCGGTGGTCAGCGTTTCGGTGAGATGGAGGTATGGGCGCTCGAAGCATACGGCGCAGCATATACATTGCAAGAAATTTTGACCGTCAAATCAGACGACGTCGTCGGTCGTGTGAAAACATACGAAGCGATTGTCAAAGGCGAAAATGTTCCAGAACCTGGAGTTCCGGAATCATTTAAAGTATTGATTAAAGAGCTGCAAAGCTTAGGGATGGATGTCACGATTCTTTCTAGCGACGAGAAAGAAATTAGCATGGAAAACTTCGATGACGATGACGATGTGCAATCAGCTGATGCAATGACAGTTGGCATCGTATCAGAAAAAGAAGAAGAAGCGGTAACAAAAGAATAAGCGATAAGGCAATAAGGGTAAAACCTGGAGATTGAGAGGGAGGTAGGCCCCTTGCTAGATGTAAATAATTTTGAGTATATGAAAATCGGTCTTGCTTCACCAGAAAAAATCCGTTCGTGGTCGTATGGTGAAGTGAAGAAACCGGAAACGATCAACTATCGTACATTAAAACCGGAAAAAGACGGATTGTTCTGCGAGCGCATTTTCGGTCCGACAAAAGACTGGGAATGCCATTGCGGAAAATATAAGCGCGTACGTTATAAAGGTGTCGTTTGCGACCGCTGTGGCGTGGAAGTGACCCGCGCTAAAGTGCGTCGCGAACGCATGGGTCATATTGAACTAGCTGCTCCTGTTTCACATATATGGTACTTTAAAGGAATTCCAAGCCGCATGGGACTTGTTTTAGACATGTCCCCGCGCGCTTTGGAAGAAGTCATTTATTTTGCTTCGTACGTGGTGACAGAGCCGGGAGATACGCCGCTTGAGAAAAAGCAGCTCCTTTCTGAAAAAGAGTACCGGGCTTATCGCGAAAAATACGGCAACTCCTTCCAAGCATCGATGGGAGCAGAAGCGATAAAAAAACTTCTACAAGATATCGACTTGGAAAAAGAAGTAGAAGCGTTAAAAGAAGAATTAAAAACGGCGCAAGGACAACGTCGTGCGCGGGCAATTAAACGGCTAGAAGTGCTTGAAGCGTTCCGTAATTCAGGCAATGATCCTGCATGGATGGTATTGGATGTTCTTCCGGTTATTCCACCGGAATTGCGTCCGATGGTCCAACTAGACGGCGGCCGGTTTGCGACATCGGATTTAAACGATTTGTACCGTCGCGTCATTAACCGAAACAATCGTTTAAAGCGTTTGTTAGATCTCGGTGCACCAAACATTATCGTGCAAAATGAAAAGCGGATGCTTCAAGAAGCGGTGGATGCGTTAATTGATAACGGTCGTCGCGGCCGTCCGGTAACGGGCCCAGGCAACCGCCCATTAAAATCGTTATCGCATATGCTAAAAGGTAAGCAAGGCCGTTTCCGTCAAAACTTGCTCGGAAAACGCGTGGACTACTCTGGCCGTTCGGTAATCGTCGTCGGTCCGAACTTAAAAATGTATCAATGTGGATTGCCGAAAGAAATGGCGCTTGAGCTGTTCAAGCCATTCGTCATGAAAGAGCTAGTGGAACGTGGGTTAGCGCACAATATTAAAAGCGCGAAACGGAAAATTGAGCGCGTGCATCCGGAAGTATGGGACGTATTAGAATCGGTCATTAAAGAACATCCGGTGCTTCTAAACCGCGCCCCAACATTGCATAGACTTGGAATTCAAGCATTCGAACCGACGCTTGTTGAAGGTCGTGCGATTCGCCTGCATCCACTTGTATGTACGGCGTACAACGCTGACTTTGACGGTGACCAGATGGCGGTGCACGTTCCGTTATCGGCGGAAGCGCAAGCAGAAGCTCGGTTATTGATGCTTGCGGCGCAAAACATTTTGAACCCGAAAGACGGCAAACCAGTTGTTACTCCTTCGCAAGACATGGTATTAGGAAACTACTACTTGACAATGGAACGCGAAGGGGCAATTGGCGAGGGAATGATTTTCAAAGATACGGATGAAGCGCTGCTTGCTTACCATAGCGGCTACGTCCATCTCCATACTCGGATTGCGATCCATGCCGGTTCGTTGAAAAACGAAACATTTACAGAAGAACAAAACAACAAATTGCTCATTACAACTGTTGGAAAATTGATTTTTAACGAAATTTTACCGAAATCATTCCCGTACATTAACGAACCGACGCAAGAAAATATTGAAGAAAGAACACCGGATAAATATTTCCTTGATAAAGGCGTAAACGTCAAAGAAGAAATTCGCAAGCGTGAACTTGTTCCGCCGTTCAAAAAGAAAGTGCTTGGAAATATTATCGCGGAAGTGTTCAAGCGTTTCAAAATTACGGAAACATCGAAAATGCTTGATCGCATGAAAGATCTTGGCTTTAAGTATTCGACAAAAGCTGGTATTACGATCGGTGTAGCTGATATCGTCGTCTTGCCAGAAAAACAAGAAATTTTACAAGAAGCGCAAACGAAAGTCGATACGGTCTTAAAGCAGTTTAGACGCGGTTTAATTACCGACGAAGAACGTTATGAGCGCGTCATTTCGATCTGGAGCGCTGCGAAAGATAAAATCCAAAGCAAATTGATGGAATCGTTAGATAAGCGCAACCCGATCTTTATGATGAGCGACTCTGGTGCCCGCGGTAACGCTTCGAACTTTACGCAGCTTGCCGGCATGCGCGGTTTGATGGCGAACCCAGCCGGACGAATTATCGAGTTGCCAATCAAATCGTCGTTCCGTGAAGGGTTGACAGTATTGGAGTACTTCATTTCTACGCACGGTGCGCGTAAAGGGCTAGCAGACACGGCGTTGAAAACAGCAGACTCTGGATACTTAACGCGCCGTCTTGTCGATGTTGCTCAAGACGTGATCGTTCGTGAAGATGATTGCGGTACAGACCGCGGCATGCTTGTTAGAGCGCTGACGGATGGAACAGAAGTCATTGTAAAGCTAGAAGAACGCCTAATCGGCCGTTATGCAAGAAAGACGGTAAAACACCCGGAAACAGGCGAAGTTATCGTTCGCGAAAACGAAATGATTACAGAAGATATCGCCAATGCAATTATTAAAGCAGGCATTGACAAAGTATGGATTCGCTCTGCGTTTACATGTAACACACGTCACGGCGTATGTAAAAAATGTTACGGACGCAACCTTGCGACCGGCGCGGAAGTGGAAGTGGGCGAAGCAGTCGGAATTATCGCTGCGCAGTCGATCGGTGAACCGGGTACGCAGTTGACGATGCGTACATTCCATACAGGCGGGGTAGCCGGAGACGATATTACCCAAGGTTTGCCGCGTGTTCAAGAGTTGTTTGAAGCGCGCAATCCGAAAGGTCAAGCCGTCATTTCCGAAATTGACGGGGTTGTCGTTTCCATTAACGAAACACGCGACCGTCAGCAAGAAATCGTTGTGAAGGGCGAAGTGGAAACTCGCACGTATACGGCTCCGTATAACGCAAGACTAAAAGTTCAAGAAGGCCAACATGTCGAACGCGGTCAAGAGTTGACAGAAGGTTCGATCGACCCGAAAGAACTGCTCAAAATAAAAGACATTACAGCGGTGCAGGAATACTTGTTGCGTGAAGTGCAAAAAGTATACCGGATGCAAGGGGTAGAAATTAGCGATAAGCACATTGAAGTAATGGTTCGTCAAATGCTTCGCAAAGTTCGCGTCATCGATGCTGGGGATACGGACGTGCTTCCGGGGACATTGTTGGATGTTCATCAGTTTACCGATGCGAATGCCAAAGTGTTGCTAGAAGGAAAACGTCCAGCGACAGCCCGTCCAGTACTGCTTGGAATCACGAAAGCATCGCTTGAAACGGATTCGTTCTTGTCTGCTGCTTCGTTCCAAGAAACGACACGCGTCTTGACCGATGCGGCGATTAAAGGAAAACGTGACGAATTGCTTGGCTTAAAAGAAAACGTCATTATCGGTAAGCTCGTCCCTGCAGGAACGGGAATGGCGCGCTATCGGAAAATCAAGCCGGTCGCGAAAAAGCAAGCAAATGAGCAAATGACAACATCCAATAAATAAACACTACGTTACCGGCAAGCAAAAACTTGCCGGTAACAAATTTAACAGTTGACAATGCCATAAGAAAATGTTAATGTAATAAAGGTGTTCCAAAAACCTGGTACTTTGGAGGATATTTTAAGATGTCTTATGAAAAAGTATTACAGGCGCAACAATTTGTAGTCGGAACCAAGCAAACAGTGCGTGCTCTGAGAGAAGGAAACGTACGGGAAGTGATTGTAGCCGAAGATGCCGACCCGGCAATTATCAATAAAATTATCGAAGCGGCAAAAGAGGCGAACGTTCCTATTACGAAAGTAGACTCGATGAAAAAACTTGGGAAAGCGTGCAAAATCCAAGTGGGAGCGGCAGCTGTTGCGATCATTCGTTAAAACTGTTTTTGTGGGTTTACTACAAAAACTTTGTTTTTGCATAAATTATGAGCCACCTGGATGTGTGGGCTTGAACTTATGTGTGAAGGGAGGAAATTTATCATGCCTACAATTAATCAGCTAGTACGCAAAGGCCGTACGAAAAAAGTAGTAAAATCTAAATCCCCTGCTTTAAATAAAGGGTACAACAGCTTCAAAAAAGTACAAACAAACGTTGCGTCTCCACAAAAACGCGGTGTATGTACACGTGTAGGAACAATGACACCGAAGAAGCCAAACTCAGCGCTTCGTAAATATGCTCGTGTACGCTTGTCAAACGGTATCGAGGTAACAGCATACATTCCTGGTATCGGCCACAACTTACAAGAGCACAGCGTTGTATTAATTCGTGGTGGACGTGTAAAAGACTTGCCAGGGGTACGCTATCACATCGTTCGTGGGGCGCTTGACACTGCTGGTGTAGCGAACCGTATGCAAGGTCGCTCGAAGTACGGTGCGAAGAGACCAAAAGCGCCTAAAAAATAATTAATCGTTAAAAATTAGGATTTTTTTCTTGAAGGGAGGAAAAACTATGCCACGTAAAGGTCCGGTTCCAAAAAGAGATGTGTTACCAGATCCGATTTACAACTCTAAACTTGTAACACGTTTGATCAACAAAATTATGATCGACGGCAAAAAAGGAAAAGCGCAAAAAATTCTTTACACAGCATTTGATATTATCCGTGAACGCACTGGCAAAGATCCAATGGAAGTATTCGAGCAAGCATTGAAAAATGTTATGCCTGTTCTTGAGGTGCGCGCTCGCCGTGTAGGTGGTGCGAACTACCAAGTGCCGGTGGAAGTTCGTCCAGATCGCCGTACAACATTAGGTCTTCGCTGGTTAGTCAACTACGCTCGTCTTCGTGGAGAAAAAACGATGGAAGAGCGTTTAGCGAATGAAATTTTAGATGCGGCAAACAATACAGGTGCAGCAGTGAAAAAACGCGAAGATACGCACAAAATGGCGGAGGCAAACAAAGCGTTTGCTCACTATCGTTGGTAATCATTTTTTCACAATGAAGCTATTCTTTTTTATTGTATAATAGGAAATAGGTGAAGGCGGTGGGGCTTCCTGCTGCATGCTCACCTATATTCCTATATTTGCAACCTTTTATCAAACACGATATTTACCTAAAGGAAGGAGAAAAAACCAAGATGGCAAGAGAGTTCTCCTTAGAAAACACTCGCAATATTGGTATCATGGCCCATATTGATGCCGGTAAAACAACAACAACGGAACGTATCCTTTTCTACACAGGACGCGTTCATAAAATCGGTGAAGTCCATGAAGGTGCTGCGACGATGGACTGGATGGAGCAAGAACAAGAGCGCGGGATTACGATCACGTCTGCGGCAACAACAGCGCAATGGAAAGGTCACCGTATTAACATCATCGACACACCAGGACACGTAGACTTCACTGTAGAAGTGGAGCGCTCATTGCGCGTTTTAGACGGTGCGGTAGCGGTACTTGACGCGCAATCTGGGGTAGAGCCGCAAACAGAAACAGTATGGCGTCAAGCGACTACATACGGTGTTCCGCGTATCGTATTCGTCAACAAAATGGATAAGATCGGTGCAGACTTCCTATATTCTGTAAAAACGCTTCATGATCGTTTGCAAGCGAATGCGCACCCGGTTCAATTGCCAATCGGTGCAGAAGATCAATTCTCCGGCATCATTGACCTTGTCGAAATGTGTGCGTATCACTATCATGATGAATTAGGGAAAAACATTGAACGCATCGAAATTCCAGAAGATTATCGCGATATGGCGGAAGAATATCGCGGCAAATTAATCGAAGCAGTTGCAGAGCTTGATGAAGAATTAATGATGAAGTATCTAGAAGGGGAAGAAATTACAAAAGAAGAGCTTAAAGCAGCGATTCGTAAAGCGACAGTTTCTGTTGAATTCTTCCCAGTATTCTGCGGTTCTGCGTTTAAAAACAAAGGTGTTCAATTAATGCTTGACGGCGTCGTCGACTACTTACCTTCTCCAGTAGACATCCCTGCGATTAAAGGGGTTGTTCCAGATACAGAAGAAGAAACAGTACGTGAATCTCGTGACGATGCTCCGTTTGCAGCACTAGCGTTCAAAATTATGACAGACCCTTACGTTGGTAAGTTGACGTTCTTCCGCGTTTATTCCGGTACGTTAGATTCGGGTTCATACGTGTTGAACTCAACAAAACGCAAACGTGAACGGATCGGTCGTATTTTGCAAATGCACGCCAACCACCGTCAAGAAATTTCAAAAGTTTATGCTGGTGATATCGCAGCAGCGGTAGGGTTAAAAGATACAACGACTGGTGACACATTGTGCGATGAAAAAGCTCCTGTCATCCTAGAGTCGATGACATTCCCAGAGCCAGTTATCCAAATCGCAATTGAGCCGAAGTCAAAAGCGGACCAAGACAAAATGAGCACAGCGTTGCAAAAACTTCAAGAAGAAGACCCAACATTCCGCGCATGGACAGACCAAGAAACAGGTCAAACGATCATCGCGGGAATGGGCGAGCTTCACCTTGACATTATCGTTGACCGTATGCGTCGCGAATTTAAAGTCGAAGCAAACGTTGGTGCTCCACAAGTAGCATACCGCGAAACATTCCGTAAATCGGCGCAAGTCGAAGGTAAATTCGTGCGTCAATCTGGTGGTCGCGGTCAATACGGTCACGTTTGGATCGAATTCTCGCCAAATGAAGAAGGAAAAGGATTTGAATTTGAGAACGCGATCGTCGGTGGGGTTGTTCCAAGAGAATACATCCCAGCGATTCAAGCAGGTCTTGAAGATGCGATGCAAAATGGGGTTCTGGCTGGATATCCAGTTGTCGATATTAAAGCAAAACTATTCGATGGTTCTTACCACGATGTCGACTCAAGTGAAATGGCGTTCAAAATTGCTGCTTCGCTTGCATTGAAAAACGCGGCAACAAAATGTGATCCAGTATTGCTCGAACCAATTATGAGAGTCGAAGTCATCGTTCCTGAAGAATATTTAGGTGACATTATGGGTGACATCACATCTCGTCGCGGCCGCGTAGAAGGTATGGAAGCACGCGGTAACGCTCAAGTTGTTCGCGCGATGGTTCCACTGTCTGAAATGTTTGGATATGCAACGTCATTGCGTTCCAACACACAAGGTCGCGGAACATTCACCATGGTGTTCGACCATTATGAAGAAGTTCCGAAGAGCATCGCTGAGGAAATCATCAAAAAAAATAAAGGTGAATAATTGATTTTCCAGCGCTGTTCAAGTATAAATACTTATGTAAGACTTGGAAGCGGACATGCTTGCATGTGCGTTTCCAAGCATCCTATATACTTAATCTAAATATGAAATTTATATTTAAGGAGGATATTTCTAATGGCTAAAGCGAAATTCGAACGCACGAAACCACACGTTAACATTGGTACAATTGGCCACGTTGACCACGGTAAAACAACTTTAACAGCAGCAATCACAACAGTTCTTGCAAAACAAGGGAAAGCAGAAGCGCGTGCTTATGACCAAATCGACGCTGCTCCAGAAGAGCGTGAGCGCGGGATCACAATCTCAACTGCACACGTTGAGTATGAAACTGACGCTCGCCACTATGCACACGTTGACTGCCCAGGCCACGCTGACTACGTGAAAAACATGATCACTGGTGCAGCACAAATGGACGGCGCGATCCTTGTAGTATCTGCAGCTGACGGTCCAATGCCGCAAACTCGCGAGCACATTCTTCTTTCTCGTCAAGTAGGTGTACCATACATCGTTGTATTCTTAAACAAATGCGATATGGTAGACGACGAAGAACTATTAGAGCTTGTTGAAATGGAAGTTCGTGACCTATTGTCTGAATACGACTTCCCTGGCGACGAAGTTCCTGTTATCAAAGGTTCTGCATTAAAAGCACTTGAAGGCGACGCTGAGTGGGAAGCAAAAATCATCGAGCTTATGAACGCTGTTGACGAGTACATTCCAACTCCACAACGCGAAGTTGACAAACCGTTCATGATGCCGGTTGAAGACGTATTCTCTATCACTGGTCGCGGTACAGTTGCAACTGGTCGTGTTGAGCGCGGCGTATTAAAAGTTGGTGACGCAGTTGAGATCATCGGTCTTTCTGAAGAGCCAAAAGCTACAACTGTTACAGGTGTAGAAATGTTCCGTAAACTTCTTGACCAAGCAGAAGCTGGTGACAACATCGGTGCACTTCTTCGCGGGGTATCTCGTGACGAAGTACAACGTGGTCAAGTACTTGCAAAACCAGGTACAATCACACCACACACAAAATTCAAAGCGGAAGTTTACGTATTGTCAAAAGAAGAAGGTGGACGTCATACTCCATTCTTCTCTAACTATCGTCCACAATTCTACTTCCGTACAACGGACGTAACAGGGATCATCACTCTTCCAGAAGGCGTAGAGATGGTAATGCCTGGCGACAACGTTGAAATGACAGTAGAACTAATCGCGCCAATCGCGATCGAAGAAGGTACAAAATTCTCGATCCGTGAAGGCGGTCGTACAGTAGGCGCTGGCGTTGTATCTTCTATCATCGAGTAATGAAAGTAAGCAGGTTTGCCCAGGCAAACCTGCTTTTTAGCGTTTTTGCGGGCGGTTGAAACATCGTGGACAGGTGTGTATAATAAAAGAAGTGTGCAAGTATCCGATATTTTACTTGCATTTTGCTTTTCATATCTGTATAATGTTTAATGTTGGTCTTTGACTGCGATGAAGTGGAAGGTTGCTGACACACCCGGCCGCTTTGCCATGGCGAGTGTGAGGAAATTTCCACGGAGAATGTCTATTTTAAAAATAGGCGAAGAAGGAGGGAAAATAATGGCAAAAGAAAAAATTCGTATCCGTTTAAAAGCTTACGATCATCGAATCCTCGATCAATCTGCTGAAAAAATCGTAGAAACAGCAAAACGTTCTGGTGCAAAAGTATCTGGACCGATCCCATTACCAACGGAAAGAACTGTTTATACGATTTTGCGCGCTGTTCACAAGTATAAAGATTCTCGTGAACAATTCGAAATGCGTACACATAAACGCTTGATCGATATCGTAAACCCAACTCCGCAAACAGTGGACTCACTTATGCGTCTTGATTTGCCATCTGGTGTCGATATTGAAATTAAGCTTTAATTGTCAAAATGAACTTATAGGAGGTGTGACGAATGACCAAAGGAATCTTAGGTAGAAAAATCGGGATGACGCAAGTATTCGCGGAAAACGGTGACTTAATTCCTGTAACGGTAATTGAAGCGACTCCGAACGTCGTGCTTCAAAAGAAAACGGTCGAAAACGACGGTTATGAAGCGATTCAATTAGGGTTTGAAGATAAACGTGAAAAATTAGCAAACAAACCGGAAAAAGGACATGCAGCGAAAGCGAATACTGCGCCTAAGCGCTTCATTCGTGAAATCCGCGGTGCAAATGTAGCGGAATATGAAGTTGGTCAGGAAGTCAAAGTTGATATTTTCGCTGAAGGCGATATCGTTGATGTAACAGGAGTTTCAAAAGGTAAAGGATTCCAAGGTGCAATCAAACGCCATGGCCAATCTCGTGGACCAATGGCACACGGTTCACGTTACCATCGTCGTCCTGGTTCGATGGGTCCAATCGCGCCAAACCGAGTATTCAAATCGAAAGAATTGCCAGGTCGTATGGGTGGCGAACGCGTAACGGTGCAAAACTTAAAAATCGTGAAAGTTGATACGGAACGCAACTTGCTTCTTATCAAAGGAAACGTACCAGGTCCAAACAAAGGGCTTGTAGTCATTAAAAGTGCGGTTAAAGCGAAAGTGAAATAACTTTGTTAAGAAAGGAGGAACTATCCAATGCCAAAAGTAGCATTGTACAACCAAAACGGAGCGACTGTCGGAGAAATCGAATTAAATGATTCCGTATTTGGTATTGAGCCAAACAAACATGTGTTATTTGAAGCAGTGATTATGCAACGTGCTTCTTTGCGTCAAGGAACGCACAAAACGAAAAATCGCGCTGAAGTAAGCGGCGGTGGCCGTAAACCATGGCGTCAAAAAGGTACTGGCCGTGCGCGCCAAGGTTCGATTCGCTCTCCACAATGGCGTGGTGGTGGTACGGTATTCGGTCCGGTTCCGCGCAGCTACAGCTATAAATTACCGAAAAAAGTGCGCCGTTTAGCGATTAAATCGGCGTTATCTTCCAAAGTGCTTGAAAACAACATCGTTGTATTAGACAACTTAGCGCTTGAAGCGCCAAAAACGAAAGAAATGGTGAAAATTTTAAATAATCTTTCTGTTGACCGCAAAGCGCTTATCGTTACAGCAGATCTCAACGAAAACATCTTATTATCTGCGCGTAACATTCCAGGTGTAACAGTCGTTACAGCGAACGGAATTAACGTTCTTGATGTGTTAAACCACGATAAGCTTGTCATCACAAAAGCTGCCGTGGAAAAAGTAGAGGAGGTGCTTGCATAATGAAAGATCCTCGCGATATTATTAAGCGCCCCGTTATCACTGAAAACTCAATGAATTTAGTTGCGCAAAAAAAATACACATTTGAAGTTGATGTGAAAGCGAACAAAACGGAAGTAAAAGACGCTGTAGAAGCGATCTTCGGTGTGAAAGTTGAAAAGGTCAACATCATGAACTATAAAGGTAAATTCAAGCGTGTCGGCCGTTATAGCGGACTTACAAACCGTCGTCGCAAAGCGATTGTGACATTAACGCCAGACAGCAAAGAGATCGAGCTATTTGAAGTATAAGTTTAAAAGTGAAGGAGGGAAACCGACATGGCGATTAAAAAATATAAACCAACGTCAAACGGTCGCCGTGGCATGACAGTTCTTGATTTCTCAGAAATCACAACTGACAAGCCAGAGAAATCATTGCTTGCGCCTTTAAAGAAAAAAGGTGGTCGTAACAACCAAGGTAAATTGACAGTTCGTCACCAAGGTGGCGGTCATAAACGTCAATATCGGATCATCGATTTCAAACGCGACAAAGATGGCATTCCAGGACGCGTTGCTACAATCGAGTACGATCCAAACCGTTCTGCGAACATCGCGTTAATTCATTATGCGGACGGTGAAAAACGCTACATCATCGCTCCGAAAAACTTAGAAGTCGGCATGGAAATCATGTCTGGTCCAGATGCGGACATTAAAGTAGGTAACGCATTACCGCTTGCTAACATTCCAGTTGGTACGTTAGTACACAACATTGAATTAAAACCAGGCAAAGGTGGACAGCTTGTTCGTTCTGCTGGTACATCTGCGCAAGTGCTTGGTAAAGAAGGAAAATACGTACTTGTTCGTTTAGCTTCCGGCGAAGTTCGCATGATTTTGGCAACTTGCCGTGCGACAGTCGGTCAAGTAGGTAACGAACAACATGAACTTGTTAATATCGGTAAAGCTGGACGCGCTCGCTGGTTAGGCATTCGTCCAACGGTTCGCGGTTCAGTTATGAACCCAGTCGATCACCCACACGGTGGTGGTGAAGGTAAAGCACCAATCGGACGCAAGTCGCCAATGACTCCATGGGGCAAACCAACGCTTGGATTCAAAACGCGCAAAAAGAAAAACAAATCGGATAAATTTATCGTACGTCGTCGTAAAAAATAACGGGGTTGAACTACGGTTCTTAAGAACCGTAGAACAATCACGAAGGGAGGTTCATTTATGGGTCGCAGCTTAAAAAAAGGTCCTTTCTGTGATGATCATTTAATGAAAAAAATCGAGAAATTAAATGAGACAGGACAAAAACAAGTAATTAAAACATGGTCTCGTCGTTCAACCATTTTCCCACAATTCATCGGACATACAATCGCTGTGTATGATGGACGCAAACATGTGCCAGTGTACATCACAGAGGATATGGTAGGACATAAGCTTGGCGAATTTGCGCCAACTCGCACATACAAAGGCCATGCTGCTGATGACAAGAAGACAAGACGTTAATATGAGAGGAGGCTTTCATTATGCAAGCTAAAGCTGTTGCTAGAACGGTTCGTATTGCTCCTCGTAAAGCTCGCTTAGTGATTGATTTAATTCGAGGAAAGCAAGTAGGTGAAGCAGTAGCCATTCTTCGCCACACACCAAAAGCTGCTTCTCCAATTATCGAGAAGGTATTAAAATCAGCCGTTGCAAACGCAGAACATAACTACGATATGGATGTTAACAATTTAGTGATTACAGAAGCATACGTGGACGAGGGTCCAACGTTGAAACGTTTCCGTCCGCGCGCAATGGGACGTGCAAGCGCGATTAACAAACGCACAAGCCATATTACAATCGTTGTTTCAGAAAAGAAGGAGGGATAATCAGTGGGTCAAAAGGTAAATCCAGTCGGTCTCCGCATTGGTATTATCCGTGATTGGGAATCAAGATGGTATGCGGAAAAAGATTACGCAGACCTTTTACATGAAGACCTTAAAGTACGTGAGTACATTACGAAACGCTTGAGCGATGCAGCAGTTTCACGCGTAGAAATCGAACGTGCAGCAAATCGCGTGAACATCACGATTCATACTGCAAAACCAGGAATGGTTATCGGTAAAGGCGGTACAGAAGTTGAAGCGCTTCGTAAAGCTCTTAGCCAATTAACTGGTAAACGCGTACACATCAACATTTTAGAAATTAAAAAACCAGACTTAGACGCAAAATTAGTTGCCGAAAACATTGCGCGTCAAATTGAAAACCGCGTATCGTTCCGTCGTGCGCAAAAACAAGCGATTCAACGCACAATGCGCGCAGGAGCAAAAGGAATTAAAACGATGGTATCTGGTCGTCTAGGCGGTGCGGACATCGCTCGCTCTGAACATTATAGTGAAGGAACAGTTCCACTCCACACGCTTCGCGCTGACATCGATTATGCAACTGCAGAAGCAGACACAACATACGGAAAAATCGGTGTGAAAGTATGGATTTATCGTGGAGAGGTCCTTCCGACGAAAAAGAAAACTGAGGAAGGAGGAAATTAATCATGTTAATGCCAAAACGCGTAAAATTCCGTCGTGAACATCGTGGACGCATGAAAGGTCGTGCAAAAGGCGGTACGGAAGTACATTTCGGTGAATACGGCTTACAAGCATTAGAATCTGCTTGGATCACGAACCGCCAAATCGAGGCTGCTCGTCGTGCGATGACTCGTTACATGAGACGTGGCGGTAAAGTATGGATTAAAATTTTCCCTTCAAAACCTTACACGGCAAAACCGTTAGAAGTGCGGATGGGTTCCGGTAAAGGGGCGCCTGAAGGTTGGGTAGCGGTTGTAAAACCTGGTAAAGTAATGTTTGAAATCGCGGGTGTTTCTGAAGAAGTAGCACGTGAAGCATTGCGTCTTGCTTCTCACAAACTTCCGATCAAATGCAAGTTCGTAAAACGTGAAGAAATTGGTGGTGAATCTAATGAAAGCTAAAGAAATCCGTGACCTTACCACTGCCGAGATTGAACAAAAAATTAAATCCTTAAAAGAAGAGTTGTTTAACCTTCGCTTCCAATTAGCAACAGGCCAATTGGAAAACACAGCGCGCATTCGTGAAGTGCGCAAAGCTATCGCACGCATGAAAACTGTTATTCGCGAAAGAGAGATCGCTGCTAATAAATAATTGAAATCGAGGGGAGGTTCGCACAATGAGTGAACGCAACAATCGTAAAGTTCTCGTCGGCCGTGTTGTTTCCGATAAAATGGATAAAACAATTACGGTTCTTGTAGAAACTTATAAAAAGCATCCTCTTTACGGCAAGCGCGTAAAGTATTCGAAAAAATATAAAGCACATGACGAAAACAACGTAGCAAAAGTTGGCGACATCGTGAAAATCATGGAAACTCGCCCGCTTTCTGCAACAAAACGTTTCCGTCTTGTGGAAGTAGTCGAAAAAGCTGTTATTGTTTAATGAATATGTTCGGGATGATAGATACAAATCCGAAAGGAGGTTTCGTCAATGATTCAACAAGAAACTCGTATGAAAGTTGCTGATAACTCTGGTGCACGTGAAGTGCTTGTGATTAAAGTGCTAGGTGGTTCCGGTCGTCGCTATGCGAACATCGGCGATGTTGTGGTTGTGACAGTTAAGGACGCAACACCAGGTGGCGTTGTTAAAAAAGGTCAAGTAGTAAAAGCGGTCGTTGTCCGCACAAAACGCGGTGTACGTCGTTCAGACGGTTCTTACATCCGCTTTGACGAGAATGCATGCGTCATTATCCGTGACGATAAGAGCCCACGCGGAACTCGTATTTTTGGACCTGTTGCGCGTGAATTGCGTGAAAAAGACTTTATGAAAATCGTTTCTTTAGCTCCAGAAGTAATTTAATGAAAAGGGAAAGCCTTTCAAGGAGGTGCGAACTGCGATGCATGTAAAAAAAGGTGATAAAGTACAAGTAATCTCTGGGAAAGACAAAGGGAAACAAGGAGTTATTCTTGCAGCGTTCCCTAAGCAAAACCGAGTGCTTGTCGAAGGTGTGAACATCGTTAAAAAACACGCAAAACCATCTCAAGCAAATCCTCAAGGCGGTATCATTAGCAAAGAGGCGCCAATTCACGTTTCGAACGTAATGCCTTTAGACCCTAAAACAGGAACGCCAACTCGCGTAGGATATAAAGTAGTAGATGGTAAAAAAGTACGTTACGCGAAAAAATCTGGTGAAATTTTAGATAAATAATCGTGATGTGAGAAAGGAGGTACTTACATGAACCGCCTAAAAGAAAAATATGTAAAAGAAGTTACTCCTGCTCTCATGAGCAAGTTTAACTATAAATCCGTAATGCAAGTTCCAAAAATCGAAAAAATCGTCATCAACATGGGTGTTGGTGATGCGGTCCAAAACGCTAAAGCGTTGGACAGCGCTGTTGAAGAATTAGCGCTAATCTCTGGTCAAAAACCAGTGGTTACTCGCGCGAAAAAATCAATCGCTGGCTTCCGTCTTCGTGAGGGTATGCCAATCGGTGCGAAAGTAACATTGCGTGGAGAGCGCATGTATGAGTTTTTAGATAAATTAATTTCTGTTTCGCTTCCGCGCGTTCGTGACTTCCGCGGTGTATCGAAAAAAGCGTTCGATGGCCGTGGGAACTATACGTTAGGGATTAAAGAACAATTAATTTTCCCTGAAATTGACTACGATAAAGTCAACAAAGTTCGCGGTATGGACATCGTAATCGTAACAACAGCGAAAACAGACGAAGAAGCTCGTGAGTTATTAACGTTGCTTGGTATGCCGTTCCAAAAATAATGATCCCATTCGTAAAAAGAGGGAGGCGAAAACGTGGCTAAGAAGTCAATGATCGCGAAACAAAAACGCACGCCAAAGTTTAAAGTACAAGCGTACACTCGTTGCGAACGTTGCGGACGCCCGCACTCTGTGTATCGCAAATTTAAACTTTGCCGTATTTGTTTCCGTGAATTAGCGTATAAAGGTCAAATTCCTGGTGTGAAAAAAGCAAGCTGGTAATCAACCCGTGAATTGGGAAGGAGGTAAAACATAATGGTGATGACAGATCCAATTGCAGATATGCTAACTCGCATTCGTAATGCGAACATGGTACGTCACGAGAAACTAGAAGTTCCGGCTTCTAAAATGAAAAGAGAAATCGCAGAAATTTTAAAACGTGAAGGTTTCATTCGTGATGTCGAATACATTGAAGACAACAAACAAGGTATTCTCCGTATTTTCTTGAAATACGGTCCGAATAACGAGCGCGTGATTACTGGTCTTAAACGCATTAGCAAACCTGGTTTGCGCGTATATGCGAAAGCCCATGAAGTACCTCGCGTATTGAACGGTTTAGGTATTGCAATTCTTTCTACGTCTCAAGGGATTTTAACGGACAAAGAAGCGCGTCAAAAAGGAACTGGCGGCGAAGTGTTAGCATACATTTGGTAATTAGTCTTTTCAAGAATGGAGGTGTCAAGTATGTCACGTGTTGGTAAAAAACCAATTGAAATTCCGGCTGGTGTCACAGTCACAATCAACGGCAACACAGTTACAGTAAAAGGACCGAAAGGCGAATTGACTCGCACTTTCCATCCGGACATGACGATTACGTTAGAAGGTAACACTTTAACGGTTACTCGCCCAAGCGATGAAAAAGAGCATCGTACGCTTCACGGTACGACTCGCAGCTTGCTTGCAAACATGGTGGAAGGTGTTTCGAAAGGATACGAGAGAGGTCTTGAATTAGTAGGGGTCGGTTACCGTGCTTCAAAACAAGGGAAAAAACTTGTGCTTAGCGTCGGTTACTCTCATCCAGTAGAAATTGAACCAGAAGAAGGTCTTGAAATCGAAGTTCCTTCACAAACAAAAATTATCGTTAAAGGTGCGGACAAACAACGCGTTGGTGAATTAGCAGCGAATATTCGTGCGGTACGTGCGCCAGAGCCATATAAAGGAAAAGGGATTCGTTACGAAGGTGAAGTTGTACGTCGCAAAGAGGGTAAAACAGGTAAAAAATAATGCTGCTTAGGTAAATGAAAGGAGTGACGGAAATGATCACTAAGCTTGATAAAAACGCAGTTCGGAAAAAAAGACACGCTCGTGTACGTCGAAAAGTATTTGGAACTGCAGAACGTCCACGCTTAAATGTGTTCCGTTCGAACAAGCACATTTACGCGCAAATTATTGATGATGTTAAAGCAGTGACGATTGTTAGTGCGTCAACGTTAGATAAAGAATTCAACTTAGAATCGACTGGAAACGTAGAAGCAGCTCAAAAAGTAGGCGAATTAGTTGCAAAGCGCGCATTAGAAAAAGGAATTAAAAGCGTCGTATTTGACCGCGGCGGATACTTATATCACGGACGTGTAAAAGCACTTGCAGACGCTGCTCGTGAAGCTGGTCTAGAATTCTAATTATAAAGGAGGGACAAAGATGCGTCGCATTGATCCAAACAAACTTGAACTTGAAGAACGCGTTGTTGCCGTTAACCGCGTAGCAAAAGTAGTAAAAGGTGGACGTCGATTCCGTTTCGCTGCTCTAGTCGTTGTTGGAGACAAGAACGGTCATGTCGGATTTGGAACAGGAAAAGCTCAAGAAGTTCCAGATGCAATTCGCAAAGCAATTGAAGATGCTAAGAAAAATTTAATTACTGTACCAATCGTTGGCACAACAATCCCTCATGAAGTGATCGGACACTTCGGTGCAGGCGAAATCATCTTAAAGCCAGCTTCTGAAGGTACAGGGGTTATCGCCGGTGGTCCTGCTCGTGCCGTATTAGAGTTGGCAGGCGTCAGCGACATTTTATCAAAATCGATCGGTTCGAACACACCAATCAACATGGTACGCGCAACAATCGACGGCTTAAAGCAATTGAAACGTGCAGAAGACGTAGCAAAATTGCGCGGTAAAACAGTTGAGGAACTGTTAGGATAAGGAGGGAAATACAATGGCGAAAAAATTAGCGATTACCCTCACTCGCAGCGTGATTGGTCGTCCGGAAGATCAACGCGTAACGGTTAAAACGTTAGGATTACGGAAATTGCATCAAACAGTTGTTCACAACGACAACCCAGCCATTCGCGGAATGATTAATAAAGTGGCTCATCTTGTAAAAGTTCAAGAATTAGAACAATAATGGATATAAGGAGGTGCCTCGCGATGAAACTTCATGAACTACAACCAGCACCAGGCTCCCGCAAAGAACGTAACCGTGTGGGTCGTGGTATCGGTTCTGGTAACGGTAAAACGTCTGGAAAAGGTCATAAAGGTCAAAACGCTCGCTCCGGTGGCGGTGTACGAATCGGTTTTGAAGGCGGTCAAACTCCGCTATTCCGTCGTCTTCCAAAACGCGGCTTTACAAATATTCATCGTAAAGAATATGCGATCGTCAACCTTGACGCGTTAAACCGTTTTGAAGACGGTACAGAAGTAACACCTGAGCTTTTACTAGAAACAGGCGTAGTTAGCAAGCTAAAAGCTGGTGTGAAAATTCTTGGTAACGGTCAAATCGAGAAAAAATTGACAGTAAAAGCACATAAATTCTCCTCTGCTGCAAAAGAAGCGATTGAAGCTGCTGGCGGTAAAACTGAGGTGATTTAATGTTTCGAACAATCTCCAACTTTATGCGCGTGGGTGATATAAGAAAGAAAATCTTATTTACCCTCCTTATGCTGATCGTATTTCGCATTGGAACGTTCATTCCGGTGCCAAGCGTAAATGCGGAAGTGTTAAAAATACAAGACCAGCTGAATGTGTTCGGTGTTCTTAACACATTCGGAGGAGGGGCTTTAAAAAACTTCTCCATTTTTGCAATGGGGGTTATGCCGTACATTACAGCATCCATCATCGTGCAATTGTTGCAGATGGATGTTGTTCCTAAATTTACGGAATGGTCCAAACAAGGAGAAGTCGGACGGCGTAAATTAGCTCAGTTTACCCGCTATTTTACGATTGTACTTGGCTTTATTCAAGCGTTCGGGATGTCATACGGTTTTAACAATATGACAGGAGGGGTATTAATTAAAAACCCTGGAATCACAACTTACTTACTGATCGCAACGGTATTAACAGCAGGGACGGCATTTTTAATGTGGTTAGGGGAACAAATTACGGCAAAAGGTGTTGGAAACGGTATTTCCATTTTGATCTTTGCTGGTATCGTTTCAGGAATCCCATCCACCCTTAACCAAATTTATGCTCAACAGTTTGAAGGAGCAGGCGATCAATTGTTTTTGCGAATTGTAACGGTACTTTTGATCGTATTAGCGATCATTGCGGTGATTGTTGGAGTCATCTATATCCAACAAGCGTTCCGTAAAATTCCGATTCAATATGCGAAACGGTTAGAGGGTCGTAGTCCGGTAGGTGGACACTCTACCCATTTGCCGTTAAAAGTGAATCCCGCGGGGGTTATTCCTGTTATTTTTGCAGTGTCGTTTATTGTTGCTCCACCGACAATTGCATCGTTTTTCGGCTCGAATGATGTAACAACGTGGATTAAGAAAACGTTTGATTATACACAACCAGTTGGTATGATTATATACGTGGCATTAATTATTGCCTTTACGTATTTCTATGCGTTTGTTCAAGTCAATCCGGAACAAATGGCGGACAATCTCAAAAAACAAGGCGGTTACATTCCAGGCATTCGCCCAGGAAGAAACACACAAGAGTATGTCACAAAAGTTCTTTATCGACTTACGTTCGTCGGTTCAATATTCTTAGCAGTAATCGCTGTTCTTCCTGTCTTCTTTGTCAAGTTTGCTGATTTGCCGGCGTCCGCTCGAATTGGCGGAACGAGCTTGCTCATTGTCGTCGGTGTTGCCTTGGAAACGATGAAGCAGCTCGAAAGCCAATTAGTCAAACGGCATTACAAAGGCTTTATTAAGTAGAGAGGTTGGCGGGGAAGTTCATTCCCTCTGCCTCATCTAGAACTGAGGGGGAACAATTATGAACTTAGTTTTAATGGGGCTGCCGGGTGCTGGGAAAGGTACTCAAGCCGAGAAAATTGTGCAAGAATATGGAATTCCTCATATTTCGACGGGCGACATGTTCCGCGCGGCCATGAAAGAAGGGACAGCGTTAGGATTACAAGCTAAGGCATATATGGACCGCGGCGATCTCGTACCAGATGAGGTGACGATCGGCATTGTTCGTGAACGCTTAAGCAAAGACGACTGCCAAAAAGGATTTTTGCTTGATGGGTTCCCACGAACAGTCGCTCAAGCAGAAGCGTTGGAAACGATGTTAGCTGAGCTTGGTCGCTCGATTGACTACGTCATTAACATTGAAGTCGATAAAGGTATTTTAATGGAACGTTTAACAGGAAGACGTATTTGCAAAGAATGCGGTGCGACGTACCATCTCGTATTTAACCCGCCAGCTAAACCGGGTGTTTGCGATAAATGCGGTGGTGAATTGTATCAACGCGCTGACGATAACGAAGAAACGGTGGCGAACCGTTTGGAAGTTAACATGAAACAAACGCAACCGTTGCTCGATTTTTATCGCACGAAAGGGTATTTGCGCAACATTAACGGGCAACAAGAAATCGAGCAAGTATTTGCGGATATTTGCGAATTGCTTGGGGGCTTAAAATAATGATCATTTGCAAAACCCCGCGTGAAATTGACATTATGCGTGAAGCTGGGCGAATCGTCGCTTTGACTCACCAAGAATTGCAAAAACATATTAAGCCGGGAATTACAACAAAAGAGCTAGATCATATTGCGGAAACTGTGATTCGCCAACATGGGGCAATTCCTTCCTTTAAAGGATATAACGGATTTCCGGGCAGCATTTGTGCTTCTGTGAACGAACAATTAGTTCACGGCATTCCGGGAGACCGTGTATTAAAGGAAGGCGATATCATTAGCATTGATATCGGAGCCCAATATAACGGGTATCACGCGGATTCAGCTTGGACGTATCCGGTCGGCGAAATTGCCGAGGAGACGAAAAAATTGCTTGAAGTAACGGAACAATCGTTATATAAAGGAATACAAGAAGCAAAACCAGGCGCCCGCTTATCGAACATTTCTCACGCGATTCAAACATTTGTCGAAGCGTACAATTTTTCCATCGTGCGTGAGTATGTCGGGCATGGAATTGGTCAAAACTTACATGAAGACCCGCAAATTCCACATTATGGTCCACCGAACAAAGGACCACGTTTAAAACCAGGCATGGTGTTATGCATTGAACCGATGGTCAACGCGGGGAGCCGTTATGTAAGGACCCTTGAAGATGACTGGACCGTGGTGACGGTCGACGGAAAAATGTGCGCTCATTTTGAGCATACGATCGCCATTACAGAGACCGGCTATGAAATTTTAACTACCCTCTAATCGAAGGTGAGGTCATTGCATATAGGCTCACCATGTCAAATTGGACAGATTGTGTTCATCACACATGGTCGTGAAGCAGGACAATATGCTGTCGTTGTTGGAATCGTGGATGAGCGGTTTGTTCTGCTTGCTGATGGAAGTAGGCGGAAGTTTGACGTTCCAAAGCGAAAAAATGTGCAGCACATTCAGGTGTTTGACTACATTTCCGCAGAAGTACAAAACAGCATTATTGAAACTGGTCGTGTGACAAACGGCAAATTGCGTTATGCGTTAACGAAATTTGTCAACGAAAATGTTACTGATTCGAAGAAGGGAGAGCCGATCTATGGCGAAGGACGATGTAATTGAAGTGGAAGGAACGGTCGTTGAGACATTGCCAAACGCCATGTTCCGTGTCGAGCTGGAAAATGGTCATACGGTGTTAGCACACGTTTCAGGTAAAATTCGCATGCACTTCATTCGCATTTTACCTGGAGATAAAGTTACGGTAGAATTATCTCCGTACGATTTAACTCGTGGCAGAATTACGTATCGTTATAAATAATGAGTACTCCGCATGAATAAGGAGGTAAAGATCATGAAAGTCAGACCATCAGTGAAACCGATCTGCGAAAAATGCAAAGTGATTCGCAGACGTGGAAAAGTTATGGTTATTTGTGAAAATCCAAAACATAAACAAAAACAAGGGTAATTTTTAAGGAGGTGTACCAACAATGGCACGTATTGCAGGTGTAGATATTCCTCGTGACAAACGTGTAGTGATTTCTTTAACATACATTTACGGTATCGGTAAACCAACTGCGCAAAAGATTTTAGCAGAAGCAGGTGTTTCGGAAGACACTCGCGTTCGCGATTTAACAGAAGAAGAATTAGGGAAAATCCGTGAAATCGTTGACCGTTTGAAAGTAGAAGGGGACCTTCGTCGCGAAGTATCTTTAAACATCAAACGTTTGATGGAAATTGGCTGCTATCGTGGTCTTCGCCATCGTCGCGGTTTACCAGTTCGCGGTCAAAATACGAAAAACAATGCTCGCACGCGTAAAGGTCCACGCCGTACAGTAGCGAACAAGAAAAAATAATTAAGCAAAGGAGGTACTTGAACGAATGGCACGTAAAACAAATACACGTAAACGCCGCGTAAAAAAGAATATTGAATCCGGTATTGCTCATATTCGTTCTACATTCAACAACACAATCGTGACAATTACTGATGTTCATGGCAATGCAATCTCTTGGTCAAGTGCTGGTGCATTAGGTTTTAAAGGTTCTCGTAAATCGACTCCGTTTGCGGCACAAATGGCTGCAGAAGCAGCAGCAAAAGCTTCTATGGAGCATGGCATGAAAACTGTTGAAGTAAACGTAAAAGGTCCAGGCGCTGGTCGTGAGGCTGCAATCCGTGCGCTTCAAGCTGCAGGATTGGAAATTACAGCAATTAAAGACGTTACTCCTGTTCCACATAATGGATGCCGTCCGCCAAAACGTCGCCGTGTTTAATTTCTCTGTATAGATTTTGTATCCTTGTCAATAATGGGATATGGTATCATTTTTGGCAGAGAAATTTTACTCAGCTACTGCGCACATTCGGGAACTGATTCATGGGGGAATTTCGATTAGGCGTGTATCGTTTGATCGGGGTTTCGACGTTTTGAAGGAGGGTATATATCATGATCGAAATCGAAAAGCCAAAAATCGAGACGGTTGAAATCAGCGAAGATGCCAAATACGGCAAATTCGTCGTTGAACCACTTGAGCGTGGATATGGTACAACTTTGGGTAACTCCTTACGTCGTATCCTATTATCCTCACTCCCTGGTGCCGCTGTGACATCTATTCAAATAGATGGAGTACTGCATGAGTTCTCAACAATTGAAGGCGTCGTAGAAGATGTGACAGCAATCATTTTAAACGTAAAAAAACTTGCGTTAAAAATTTACTCTGACGAAGAAAAGACGCTTGAAATTGATGTACAGGGTGAAGGAGTTGTCACGGCTGCTGATATTACTCACGACAGCGATGTAGAAATATTGAACCCGGACCTTCATATTGCTACGTTGGCTGAAGGCGGCCATCTTCGCATGAGAATGACGGCAAAACGTGGACGTGGGTATACTCCAGCTGATGCCAATAAACGCGAGGATCAGCCAATAGGTGTTATCCCTATCGATTCGATTTATACACCGGTATCGCGCGTAGCTTATCAAGTGGAAAACACTCGTGTCGGTCAAGTCACAAATTACGACAAGTTAACGCTTGATGTGTGGACAGATGGAAGCATCGGTCCGAAAGAAGCGGTTGCGCTTGGAGCGAAAATTTTAACAGAGCACTTAAACATTTTTGTTGGTCTTACAGATGAAGCGCAAAACGCAGAAATCATGATTGAAAAAGAAGAAGACCAAAAAGAAAAAGTGCTAGAAATGACGATCGAAGAGCTCGATTTGTCTGTTCGTTCCTATAACTGCTTAAAGCGCGCGGGTATTAATACCGTCCAAGAACTTGCACAAAAAACAGAAGAAGATATGATGAAAGTACGTAACTTAGGCCGGAAGTCGCTCGAGGAAGTAAAAGCGAAACTTGAGGAGCTCGGATTAGGGTTACGGAAAGATGACTAGTTAACGTTTGATTAACTAGGCATTTTCATGTTACAAGTCATTCAAAAAGGAGGGACATCTCATGTCATACAGAAAATTAGGACGTACAAGCGCTCAACGTAAAGCGTTGCTTCGCGACTTAGCGACGGATTTAATTATTAACGAGCGTATCGAAACAACAGAAGCTCGTGCAAAAGAATTGCGTTCGGTCGTTGAAAAAATGATTACTTTAGGAAAACGCGGCGACTTACACGCTCGTCGTCAAGCAGCTGCGTTTATCCGTCCAGAAGTAGCGAACACAGAAACTGGTCAAGATGCGATTCAAAAATTATTTAGCGATATCGCTCCGCGTTACCAAGACCGTCAAGGCGGTTATACGCGCATTATGAAACTTGGTCCGCGTCGCGGCGATGGCGCACCGATGGTTGTTATTGAACTCGTGTAAAGCGATTCGGTTGACTAACAAGGGCGAGACAGTTTGTTTTAAACTGGATCTATGCCCTTTTTTTATTTGATAAAGTATAAATTTTTGAATCACTGTCTAGATACAAGCGCCATCGGTTTGAGTCGCTCCGCCCCTTCTTTCGGCGGCAAAGCTTCCTAGACGGGCGCCTTGCGCTTTTCTTGATTTCCCTTTTAAACTATTTGTATAGTAGAGTAAAGAGTAGAGACAGCGATGAGAGGAAGAGAATGAGTGAAGGAACTCGCGTTATCGGTGAAAAATCTATCCTTTCAATACCCGAATCAACCGAAGGAAGCAATCCGCAACGTCACGTTTCACGTTTACAAAGGTGAGTGGGTGGCGATTGTCGGACATAACGGCTCTGGTAAATCGACCGTGGCGAAACTACTCATAGGTTTATTGAAACCAAAAAGCGGTGAGATCCGGATGTTTGATACCGTTTTAAACGAGGAAACGGTTTGGGACATTCGCAAACGAACGGGCATTGTTTTCCAAAACCCAGATAATCAATTCGTCGGTACGACCGTTCAAGACGATGTCGCTTTTGGCTTGGAAAACAACGGGGTTCCCCGCGAGCAAATGATCGAGCGGGTAAGAGCGGCCATTCAACAAGTCGGAATGGAAGAATTTTTATTAAAAGAACCCCACTACCTTTCAGGCGGGCAAAAACAGCGGGTAGCGATTGCCGGTGTCATTGCCTTAGAGCCAGATCTCATTATTTTAGATGAAGCGACATCGATGCTTGATCCGAAAGGGAGACGGGAAGTGCTTGCGGTGATCGACGATTTGCGAGCGAAGCAACAGATGACGGTAATTTCCATTACCCACGATTTAGAAGAAGCGGTACGGGCGGATCAAATCATTGTGATGAATGAAGGAGAAATCATCGCGAAAGGGACGCCGCTACACATTTTTTCGCTCGGAGAAAAGCTGGAGGAAATTCGTTTAGACTTGCCATTTGTGATGAAAGTGAGAAAGGAATTGCAAAAGGCAGGACTTCCTTTGTCGTTCAACAGCGTAACATTCGAGGAGTTGGTGGATGAGTTATGGACATTATATTTGAACAAGTAGAACATATTTATCATGCCAACTCACCGTTTGCACAAAGGGCGCTATATGATGTCGATTTATCGATCGCAAGCGGCACTTATATATCTATTATCGGTCATACAGGCTCCGGAAAATCGACATTATTACAACATTTAAATGGATTGCTGCAGCCGACGAATGGAACAGTTACGATCGGGGAATATACGATTACTAATGCGAAGAAGCCAAAACAGTTAAAGCCGCTGCGCCGAAAAGTGGGGATTGTTTTTCAATTTCCTGAACATCAACTGTTTGAAGAAACGGTGGAGAAAGATATTTGCTTTGGGCCGCTTAATTTTGGCGTTCCAGAGGAAGAGGCGAAAAAGAAAGCAAAAGAGGCTCTTTCATTAGTAGGACTTCCTGAGGAAATTTTAAATCAATCTCCCTTTGAATTAAGCGGCGGACAAATGCGTCGAGTGGCGATCGCAGGGATATTAGCAATGGAACCGGACGTTCTCGTTTTAGATGAGCCGACGGCAGGCTTAGATCCGCGCGGTCGTAAAGAGATGATGGAAATGTTTGCTCACCTTCATCGTGAGAAACAGTTGACGACCATTTTAGTCACCCACAGCATGGAAGATGCGGCTAGGTACGCCGATTATCTGATCGTCATGTATCAAGGAACGGTATGGAAAACAGGGACGCCGCAAGCAATTTTTCGCGAAGTAGACGAGTTGTTGCAAATAGGGTTAGATGTACCGGAAACCGTGCTATTCAAACGGAAGCTTGAAGAAAAAATCGGCCGGGAAATTCCGTCGCCATGTTTAACAACGGAACAGCTAATTGACGGAATAAAACAGCTGTTTTTTGGAGGGCGTCCATGATGAATGTAATGATAGGAAGATACGTACCGGGAAATTCCGTGATTCACCGCATGGATCCACGCGCGAAACTGTTGCTTATGTTTATCTATGTCACAATCGTTTTTTTAGCGAACAATAGCATTACTTACGCGATTTTAACGATTTTTGCGCTTGTGCTCCTTCTTTTACTGCAAGTTCCCCTTTCTTTTGTCATCAAAGGGTTGCGGCCGATTCTTTGGCTTGTGCTGTTTACGTTTTTGCTTCATGTTTTTATGACGAAAGAAGGAGCGGTACTTTACCAAATGGGGGAACTAGCGATTTATGAAGAAGGCGTAAGGAAAGGAATATTTATTTCGCTTCGGTTCCTTCTATTTATTGTGATGACAACGTGGCTAACGATTTCCACGACACCGGTGGAAGTCACAGATGCGGTGGAAAGTTTATTCGGCCCTTTGAAACGAGTTCGTGTTCCTGTTCATGAACTAGCGCTTATGATGTCCATTTCGCTTCGCTTTATTCCGACGTTAATGGAAGAAACAGAAAAAATTATGAAAGCGCAAGCAGCGCGAGGAGTGGATTTTTACGGTGGGTCTTTCGGTGAACGGATCAAAGCAATGACGGCGTTACTCGTTCCACTATTTATTCATTCCTTTAAACGCGCAGAGGAATTAGCGATTGCGATGGAAGCGAGAGGGTATCGCGGCGGGGAAGGACGGACGAAATATCGTTTATTAACATGGGGGTGGGCCGATACATGTTTACTTGCTTCAAGCGTGATCGTGACAATTCTTTTACTTTTACTACGATCGTAATGGGGAATGGAACATGACACGATGGAAATGCACGATTGCTTATGATGGAACGTATTTTGCGGGATATCAAATCCAGCCGAATAAACGAACGGTGCAAGGGGAGTTAGAACGAGTGTTAGCGACGATGCATAAAGGCGAAGCTGTCCGCGTGACGGCTTCTGGCCGGACCGATGCAGGGGTGCATGCGTACGGACAGGTGATTCATTTTGACTCTCCTTTATCGCTTTCAGCGGACGGGTGGAAAAAAGCGTTTAATGCGATGTTACCAGACGATTTGACTGTACGGGAAGTTGAACAAGTTGAAGCATCATTTCATGCTCGATACAGTGTCGCTGCAAAAGAGTACCGTTACAAAATTAGAACAGCGGTAGAGCGCAACGTGTTTTCCCGCCATTATGCGTATCATTTTCCGTATCCGCTGGACTATGAGGCGATGAAGCAGGCGTTGTCGTTTGTCAAAGGGACGCATGACTTTACGAGCTTTTGCTCTGCAAAGACGGAAATGGAAAACCGGGTGCGGACGATTTATGAAGCGAATCTTTGCTTGACTGATGACGGAGTCGAGTTTCAATGGATCGGCAACGGGTTTTTATATAATATGGTGCGAATTCTTGTTGGGACGATGTTGGAAATCGGTCAAGGCAAAAGAAGCTCTGATTCCATCCCAGCGATTTTGGCAGGAAAAGACCGGCGGCTTGCTGGGAAGACGGCCCCTGCTCACGGGCTATATTTATGGAAAGTGACTTATGACAACTAATCCTGGTGTAACATTTTCTTGACATTGGTAGTGGAAAGAGATATCATATCATATGGTATGTATTTTAAAACCACGATTAGCCCCGGAAAATAATCGTGTTGAAATAAATATATAACGTTTCGTTCATTTTTTATTTTAGGAGGGAAAAATCAATGCGTACAACTTATATGGCGAAGCCAAACGAAGTAGAACGTAAATGGTACGTTGTAGACGCTGAAGGCAAAACATTAGGGCGTCTTGCTAGTGAAGTAGCGGCGATTTTGCGCGGCAAACATAAACCAACTTATACACCACATGTTGACACTGGTGACCATGTGATCATCATCAACGCGGAAAAAATCGAGTTAACAGGCAAAAAATTAACGGACAAATTATACTATCGCCATAGCTTGCATCCAGGCGGATTAAAAGTAAGAACGGCGCTTGAAATGCGCACAAACTACCCAGAACAAATGCTTGAACGAGCAGTTCGTGGCATGTTGCCAAAAGGTCGTCTTGGCCGTCAAATGTTCAAAAAGTTGCATGTTTATCGAGGAAGCGAACATCCACATCAAGCACAAAAACCAGAAGTTTACGAACTTCGCGGATAATCGATTAAGGAGGGTATTATTTTGGCACAGGTACAATATTACGGCACAGGCCGTCGCAAAAGTTCTGTTGCACGTGTACGCTTAGTTCCTGGTGACGGACGCATCGTCGTCAATAATCGCGATATTCAAGAGTACATTCCATCACAAGCATTAATTGAAGTAGTGAAACAACCGCTCGTATTAACGGAAACGTTAGGAAGCTACGACGTATTAGTAAACGTCCATGGCGGTGGCTTCTCTGGTCAAGCCGGTGCGATTCGCCACGGCATTGCGCGCGCATTATTAGAAGTAGATCCAGAGTATCGTCAAACGTTAAAACGTGCAGGCTTATTAACTCGTGATGCTCGCATGAAAGAGCGTAAGAAATACGGTCTTAAAGGCGCACGTCGTGCACCACAATTCTCTAAACGTTAATATGATACACGGAAAATCCCGGCTGTTATGGCTGGGATTTTTGTTTTTATGGTGCTTGTTTTTCACGCATGTTTGGAAGGAAACGTAAGAAACTACATTCCAAAGGAGCGTGAAAACAAATGAATGTGATCACATCTTTTAAAGAAAAGAAACGGGAAAAAGAAATGAAATACGAACGAAAGATGTTGCGTGATTTATCGTTAGAAAAATTACACAAAAAGGCGAATGAAAGCTTTCGCCTCTTTTATCCTGATGATCGTGCACTACCTTCTGTAGTCGAGGATGGTTGTATGGATATGGCCATTGAAGCTTATTTGCTTGGAGCTAGCTACAGCCGGTTTGGGTATTACGGAGAACCGATGGAGAAAGTGAAAAAACGTTCCGCCCAGCAAGAAAAATATTTAGCGGATGCGCTGTTTGAATTTTTATGTTTTTGGGGCAACCACGGTGATACATCTCGTGCAGAGGTTTTGTATGATACGTGCGAATGTTATATTTCTTATTGGTGGTTGGAAGGATTTGAAAAAGGGAAAAAGCGGTGGCGTTTAAAACTTCATTAAAAAGTTCTATTTTCTCCTCTTGTCCCATATAACATAAATAAGGGGAAACGCAGGAGGAGAAGAAATGAAAATAAAACTATGGGGCGCAATCATTGGTATCGCTTTACTCATCGTTTTTTTTCAATATATGGTTGTTAGTACAAGTTCCACGAAATCGTGGAATCTTCCGCTTTCAGGAAGGATTATTATTTTAGATCCGGGGCATGGAGGACCGGATGGCGGGGCGGTCGGAGAGGATGTGTTAGAAAAGGAAGTTGCTCTACGTGTAGCCGTGAAGTTGCGCGATTATTTGCAGCAACAAGGTGCACTCGTCTTGTTGACGCGCGAAGATGACAGCGACTTAGCGAAGAAAGATACGAGAGGATATAGTCGGCGCAAAGTGGAAGACTTGAAAAAACGCGTTCAAATGATTAACGAATCGGAGGCCGATTTGTTTATTAGCATTCATTTAAACGCCATTCCGTCGCCAAAATGGCGAGGAGCACAAACGTTTTATTACGGATCGCTGATTGAAAATAAGCGGTTGGCGAAATTTATCCAAGCAGAATTACGCCGAAATTTAGAAAATACCGATCGCTCGGCCAAAGTGATCAACACGGTCCATTTATTGAAATATGCTAAAAAACCAGGTGCATTAGTCGAAGTCGGTTTTTTATCGAACCCAGAAGAGCGGGAACTGCTTGCTTCCGACCGCTATCAAACAAAGCTTGCTGCGTCTATTTATAAAGGAATACTTCGCTATTTTTCCGATGAAACAAGTTTGCCGGATTAAAGTTAGGCATGTGTGATCGTCTGCATTCGCGATTAGCAGTCATATATGGTATAGTAAAATTATGAAAACGACTACCTAAAGGTAAAGGGATTGGTGAGAAACGATGTTGACGGAAAAAGACGTGCAGGCGCTGCTAGAAAACATGCAAGACCCATTTTTACATAAACCGTTCAAAGAAACAAACGCGATTCAAGAGATTAAAATTAAAGAAGAGAAAGGACATGTGAGCGTAAAAATTGCGCTTGCGAAAACAGGAACTGCAGAGCAACTGCAAGTTCAAACAGCTGTCGTCCAAACGTTAAAAAACGCCGGAGCAGCGTCGGTTGGTTTACGTTTTACCCAGCTACCAGATGAGGAAATCGCTAAATATCGTGGCGGAGAAAAACAAACGGCATACATTGCAATCGCTAGCGGCAAAGGAGGCGTTGGAAAATCGACCGTTTCCGTGAACCTTGCTGTTTCGCTTGCTCGCCTTGGCAAAAAAGTAGGGCTAGTCGATGCCGATATTTACGGATTTAGCATTCCGGATATGATGGGTATTGTTGAAAGACCTGTTGTGCGCGGTGAAAAAATTATTCCGGTTGAACGATTCGGAGTGAAAGTTATTTCGATGGGCTTTTTCGTGGAAGATAACGCTCCGGTCATTTGGCGCGGTCCGATGCTAGGTAAAATGTTGAACAACTTTTTTAAGGAAGTGGAATGGGGCGAGCTTGATTACTTATTGTTAGATTTACCGCCGGGAACAGGAGATGTCGCTTTAGATGTCCATACGATGCTGCCTTCTTGTAAAGAAATTATCGTCACAACACCACATCCAACTGCAGCGTTTGTCGCCGCGCGTGCAGGAGCAATGGCGCTTCGCACCGAGCATGAAGTAATTGGGGTTATTGAGAATATGTCATATTTTGAAAGCAAGCTGACAGGGGAAAAAGAATATGTGTTCGGCAAAGGTGGCGGCGAGAAATTGGCAAAAGAATTGCAAACGGAACTGTTAGGTCAGTTGCCACTCCAACAGCCAGACTGGAACGACGACGATTTTGCCCCATCGGTATACGGTGAAGATCACCCGATCGGGAAAATATATATGGAGATTGCCCGTAAAATAGTGGAGAAATGTTAACAACAAATGGTGTCCCGAGAAGTGGGACACCATTTGTTTATACGTACTTATCGCGCTCGGTGAGGACGAAGATCATCATTGGCTGCCGCCTTGTTGACCGCCTCCTTCTCCTCCTTCTGATCCACTTTGCTTTTTCGTGCTCTGCATATTTTCGGCTGCTTTTATTAAAAGATCTTGAATTTTTGCTTTAAACAGCGGGCTGTCAAATGTTTCTGTCATCACTTTTTGGAGATGTCCACGAAACTCTTTGCTTTTTAAGACGGTTAAAGCTGCTTTTTCCATTTCAGGATTTTGCAATATATCGATCATCATCCCTTGATATTCAGGATCTTTCATCAATGCTTTAATCGTTTTTTCTTGTTCTGTTTTTAAGCTTTTCGCAAAGCTTTCTGCGAATTTCGGATCTTCAAATGCTTTTTTCCAAAACTCCATCCCTTTTTTCGATGTTAAAATTTGCTCGATCGTTTGTTTGACGACCGTTTGATCCATGATGAGCTGTTGCTTCACTTTATCTTCGGTCATTACATCTTGAATCGCTTTTTTTCCTTCATCGGTTTTTAAAATATCGACAACCATTTTTTTGATTTGGTCGTAGTCTGGTGGAGCTGGACTTTTTTCTTGCGGAGCGCAAGAGCTAAGCATAACGAAACAGCTTAATAAGAGGAGCAATGCCCAATTTTTCATGTATCGATAAGCTCCTTTCTGCAAAAGTTCCTTATCTTTAATATGAATTTCCGACAAAAAAATATACGCTTGTCCCATGAATAAGCTAGCGTTTTTAAAAATGGACTGATAAAATTTTAAAGGAATAAGAAAAATAATGGAGGTTTCAGGTGTGAACAGCCGTAAATGGGTTCGGTTATTTTTCACAACGTTAGCAATTGGCGGGATCACGACCGCTATCACAGGAATGGTGACAGGATGGAATAAATACGAAAAACTTTTTGTTCAGGCACATATTGGGGAACTTTTAGCGGTATTCGCATGGTTTATCGGATTTGGCTTTATTTTTAGCGTCATCAGTCAAATGGGTTTTTTTGCTTATTTAACGGTTCACCGGTTCGGGCTAGGGATTTTTCGTTCCGTTTCCCTCTGGAATTCCGTCCAACTCGTCCTCATTTCGTTTGTGTTGTTTGATTTAGTTTATTTCCGCTACGAAGCATTTGCGGAAAAAGGTGAATCGATCGTAAGTTACATATTAGTGGCGTTGTTTATTTTGTTTGTAGGACTAGTAGTTGCCGCTCTGAAGAAAAAAGCAACAAATAAAGAAGCGTTTATTCCGGCTTTGTTCTTTATGACGGTTGTGACGGTGATCGAGTGGTTTCCAGCGTTGCGAATTAACGATGAAAATTGGCTCTATTTAATGCTCATTCCGCTGTTAGTATGTAACGCGTATCAGCTTCTTATTCTTCATAAATTAACAGGAACGAAATAAAGAGAGGCTCTCTACGCAGGAGGCCTCTTTTTCTAATTGATTTCTTTATTCGAAGTTTCCCCGTTTTGAATCAGTTCTGAAATGCTGACGTTGCGATAACCATTTTGTTTCATTGTTCGGATAATTTGTGGCAACGCTTTTGCTGTTTGTTTCGCTGAATCAGAAGCGTGCAGCAAAATAATATCGCCTGCCCCCATCTCACGAACGACGTTATTTATAATGGCGTTAACTCCGGGATTTAACCAATCTTTTGAATCAATGCTCCAATGAACAACGGTATAGCCTAGTGAATCGGCGATTTTTAAAACTTTTGGGTTGAATTTTCCACCTGGTGGCCGGAGCAACGTCACCTGTTTAATGCCAAGCGTATCAAATACTTTTTCCGCTTGCATTAAATCTCGCCTGATTTTTGCATCTTCTAATTGCGTATAGTCGGTAAAATTGTATCCCATGCTGCCGATTTCATGCCCGTCTTCTTTTATTCGCTTGACGATTTGTGGATGCCGTTCTGCCCAGGAAGCGGATAGAAAGAACGTAGCGTTTTTAATGCTATTTTTCTTCAGCACATCAAGGATGGGCAGGGCGTTTTCGTCTCCCCAGCTAATATCAAATGTTAAGGCCACTTCACGTTTACTTTTTTCCGCTTTATAAATCGCTTTTGGACCGCTTGGTGTGGAGAAGACAGGATGATACACTTTTTGTACGTATAAAATAAAAGCAGTAAAAAACGCCGCAAACATAATAATAAGTCCTTTTTTCAAAGAACGGCCGTTTAAGGCGTAGAAAAAACGCAATATGTCCGCCCCCTTTGTCCGATAGAGTATGTTTATGACCATCTTATGCTTGTCAGGCAGAATTATGAAGCATATTTTTATCCGTTGATTCCGCTTTCCCACTTGCGGAACATTGCACGAGTTGAGGAAGAAAAAACTGCACAAAAGATGTTGACAAAAAAACAGGACGATGTTATATTAATAAGCGTCGTCGGGAAAGTTAAATAAAAAAACAGTATTGACAAGCTTGTGCTTGTCATGCTAGTATAAAAAAGCCGTCGATAAGACAAG
>NZ_JAPSMC010000159.1 GCF_026847645.1 Anoxybacillus sp. J5B_2022 | reverse complement strand
ACCAATTCGGTCATCGTTTGAGGTATATCCGCATGTTCGACAACAAAACGTGTGCGTTTTCTTATTTCGGTTTGCTTTCTCTGTATGTCCGCATTTTGGACATGTTTGGGATGTGTATGTTGGGTCTACCACAATCACTTTCGCTCGGTGTTTGTGTGCTTTGTACTCGATTTTTTGTCTTAAATCATAAAACGCCCAAGATACCATTTCATACCGATGGTTAACGGACACTTTTTCTGTTCTTTGGCGAACACCTGTTAAATCCTCTAACACAAACAGCGTGTTCTTACCATAACGCTCAACGAGTGCCTTACTGATGCAATGGTTGACATCTTGCATCCAACGGTTTTCTCGTTGACCGATTTTCTTTAATCTTCTACGAGCAGACGGAGTTTGCTTTTTTTGTAGTTGTCTGCGGAGTTGTTTATACTTTGCTCGTTTGTGTTTGATGTGTCTACCTTTGAAAAATAGCGTCTGTCCGTTTGAATCATAAACAGTCGCAAGAAAATTTACGCCCATATCTACGCCAACCACTTGGCAAATGTGATGAAGGTTTGCTTCTTCCATTTCTTTGGATACAGGAATATGGAGAAACCACTTTTGATGTTTATTCACTAACTTTGCTGTTCCAAACGTCCATGTTCCGTCGAAATACGTTTCAAGTTCTTTCGTTTGAAAAGGAACTTTGATTCGTCCTTCTAACGTATTGATGGAAAACAACCCTTTGGTTAGGCTGTAATCTCGATTAAAAACGAGGTCTATTTGCGGTTTTTTAAACGCAATCTGACAACGCTTATGTCCATTGGTTTGGTTGGTTTTATATTTTGCAATCACCGTTTTTAACACAGACTGCGCCATTTGAGATTTTAAGCCAAATGTAGAGCGAAGTTTGCGGTACGTCATCTTGTGAAGTTTGGCTTGCACAAGGGTGTTTTCTTTGTATATCACTTCCGACACCGCATTGCACGCATCACGATATGCT
>NZ_JAPSMC010000158.1 GCF_026847645.1 Anoxybacillus sp. J5B_2022 | reverse complement strand
TAAAGGAAAATCGAAAGACCCTGTACTGAATGTCCATCATATTGAAAGCAGAAAGACGGGTGGCGATTCCCCGAGTAATCTCATGACACTGTGCAAAACTTGCCACGATAGGATTCATCGAGAGGGATTAGAACACGAAATACAGCGGAGATTCTCTTCGTTGAAAGACGCTTCCCACATGACAGTGATGCGTTGGTTCATCTGGAATGGACTAAAGAAAGTGTATCCGCATGTGAAGCACACGTATGGATATATCACCAAACACACTCGTATTATGCATGGATTGGCAAAAACGCACATGGTCGATGCTCGTTGTATCAGCGAAAACCCTCTTGCCACACCGAGCGACACGGTGTTTCTGCTGAAATTTGTTCGCAAGAATAACCGTCAACTACACAAAGCAACGATATCGAAAGGCGGAAAAAGGAAAGCCAATAAGGCGGAACGGTTGGTCAAAGGGTTTCAGCTATTTGACAAAGTTCTATACGATGGTCAAGAATGTTTTGTATTTGGCAGAAGAAGTAACGGGTATTTCGACATTCGGTTGTTAGATGGTACAAGAATCCATGCTTCGGCAAGTTATAAGAAACTAAAAAAAGTGGAACATGCGAGCACATTATTGATTGAAAGGAGGAAGGGTGATTCCTCCCCGACTTTCGCTCTTGCTTAGAAGTCGGGGTCTCCTCGCCCGATTATGATGAATTAAGTAAACAACGCTCTGTTGAAGCGATGGAAGGATTTGTTTGCGATGTGGACGGCTGTTGCTAAAACAGTTTAGTTTCAGATGTTGATAAGGATCATCTCGGTTAACAGCCCGCCATTTGACTTCATTTGAGTTAAAAAAGTTGCCCTTAAAGATTCTTGAAAGAGTTCTTTGAAGGCAGCGTTTTTTTATTATTTAGGCGTTGATACCATTCGGGAAGGTTTTTATGTTTTTTTATAAAATCTATAAAAAGCGGTTCATCATCAATTCGGATTCACAGGTTGTGAAATGTGAGTTAATATAGTAAAATGATGGTATTTATAACC
>NZ_JAPSMC010000157.1 GCF_026847645.1 Anoxybacillus sp. J5B_2022 | reverse complement strand
GTGTAAATAAAGGGGATGCGTTTTTTCAAGTAGAACTTGAAGTATTTAATAGAGAAGGTAAAGCAATTTTTATTGCAGAGAACATAGCAAGATCTAATTTATCAGAGCAGCCTTTTGAAGAGTTTATTTATCGAAATAAACCAACTTTTGCTAAAGGATTTGGATGTGCGGCAAGTTGGGAAGCCAAAAATGAAAAACAAGCATATAGATTGAAAACCGAGTTTATTCCTACACATGAAGTAAATAAAATGAAAACAGAATTACCGTACAGCAAGAAATTTGGAGATATCCCTGCGAATTTTCTTTCTATCAAGTTTTTTTCTGATGAAATAAATCAGCAAGAAATAATTGCTCGATTAAATAATCTAGCGGATCGTTATGAAGAATGGATAGACAGTTTATCTTCGCATCAAGTTGCAGAGAGAGAGCAGACTAAACAGAATATAGACGATTGCATGTTTGCGTTGCGTAGAATTCGTAAAGGGGTACAGCTGTTAAATGACGAAAAGGTTTTTGAAGCATTTGTGTTTATGAACAAAGTAATGCATGTTCAAAGTGCGATGAAGGCGTTTTCGAAAAATAAAACGAGTTTAGAAGAGGAAATAAAGAAAGAACATTTTGCTTGGCGACCTTTCCAAATAGCTTTTATTCTTCTTAATTTAGAAGGCGTTGTAAACCCGCGATCGAAAGAACGGAAAATAGTTGACTTGTTGTGGTTTCCTACAGGTGGAGGAAAAACAGAAGCTTACTTAGGATTAGCAGCATTTCTTTTAGGATATAGGCGATTAAGCGCGGATTCAGAACAAAGATTTCAAAAAGATGGCGGAGTTACTATCTTCATTAGATATACACTACGCTTATTAACGACTCAACAAAGAGATCGATTGCTGAGAATGATTTGCGCTTGTGAATATATTCGTCAAACAGATACGGAAAAGAGATTTGGAAGAAGTGAATACTCAGTTGGATTTTGGGTTGGTGGACAGGTTACAGTTAATGACTGTAGATGAGCAAATTCGCTAACATAAATTTACAACCAAACAAAA
>NZ_JAPSMC010000156.1 GCF_026847645.1 Anoxybacillus sp. J5B_2022 | reverse complement strand
GATAGGTTTTTTTGAGCCATATTAATCATGGAGGGGTTTTTTTTCAATACCGACAGCCAATTTTCTTATTTTCCCTTTTTGCATCATGGATTTAATAAATTTCCCACTTCCACAACCTATATCGGCTATACTCTCAAAAGTCCTTTCAGGTAAAAACCCGATAATCCAATCAATGTCTTGAGATTGACGGAGTTTAGAAATCTGATTGTAAAGAACGCCGTAATCTATATTTGGAATATTAATCATAATTAGAAACCTATCTCCTTTCCTTGAATAGGATAGAGAGATGGTGAAGAGATAACTTCACCATCTCTAATTATTTAATTGGGATAACTTTGAGAGATATAAAAGTATCTAATTGTTGGGTGCCAGTTGATGATAAAGCTGAGAATTATATCACGACTCCCCATTTTTTCTTTTGAAAATTTCCCATCTACATCCTCGATGTGTACCTATCTCATGTAGCTCATAACGTACTGAAAAGCCTTTTGATTCAATTAGGGAAGAAGTAAGGCGAGTACAATACTGACAAGGACTGTCCAATGTTAATTCTACACCTTTTTCCTCGGCTTTTTTTCGATAGTCCCAAATTCCACAGCGGAATATGGTAATAGAGGAAAAATCTTTAGTTTGATTATCAATGTGATAATCAGATTGATAGCATTCCGCTTGTTTAGCTATTCGTAGTACAAGATCTTCAGCCCCATTGTTTGTATTTTGCAGTTTACTAAAAATGTCTGAATTGAATTTGATATAATCATACCCGTGGTGCTAGATAAAATCAAACAAGCATAAAAAATAGCTCTTGCCTGGCGAATCTCCTGTAGAATGAAAGTGCGACCTACCATTCGAAAGGAGAATCCCCATGCAAGAGCACTTTCATTTTACTACAGATCGTGTCAAACTTCAAAAACAATATGCATCGATTTTGTTTTTTGTATCGGCTCAACTATCGAGTATCCAGATTCCTCTTCAACGTCGAAATCGTCATTTGTTGAAACAGAAAGACGAAGTCATCATCACCATCCATGTCCTTGGAAAGTTGTTG
>NZ_JAPSMC010000155.1 GCF_026847645.1 Anoxybacillus sp. J5B_2022 | reverse complement strand
TACAAAAAAATGAAAAGGGTGAAAAAAATGATAGAAAGAAGCATTACTAAACTACTAAGTGTTTCGGCATTATCTTTAGGTGTTCTGTTCTCAACTAATGCAGTAAGCTATGCGGCTGAAAATACGAATCAACCAAGTATTGAACAAACTGATATTGAAGCAGTTAAGATTGGTGGAGTAGAAATTAGTAAAGACGATCTAAATAAAGAGCAATTAAAAGAGTACAAAAAACTTATAAAAGATGGTTACACAGTATCTATACAAAAAAATGAACAAGGGTATGTAACTATTAGTGGCTATAAAACGGAATCTACTTCTCTTAATTCTTCCAGTCAAATAACACCGCAAGTAGTAGTAGGAGATCAAAGATTTAATATTTCGCAAGCTATTTATTATGGATATACGCATGTTGGGGAAATTACGGGATGGATTGATGTGGAATATATTGGATCTACAGTTTATCCAAGAAAACATTCTTTATATGTTTCTGGTGCTTACGGAGATAGAGTTTCTTATTCATACGGCAACCCTGGAAAAGTATATTATAATTTTACAAAAGTAGTTAGTAACGGTAGTATGAGTGGGACAGGCCCAGTACCTTTCCAAACTAGATTTGATATTTATAGTAACGGAACTATGAAATTCTGGAACGATTTATCACTGTATGACTAATAATTTAATTGGGTCTTCACCATTTTCTGTGATTTCCAATCAATCCCAGAAACATGTTAGCTGGATGAAATGGGTTCATCGGTCAAGATCCTTCTTCCGCATACAGACCATGAAGTTGGTAGAATGGAAACAGTCAAGCGCTTTCCTTGACGGGTTCCATTCTACCAACTATCATACCGATAGCGGAAGAAGGGAGCGCTTAAGCAGCCTGACTGCTTGTAGTGTTCCCTGTACACTCCAGAAATACACGCAAACGAAACCGTTCTAGATTTCGATAGCCATATGCCCGGCGTTTGATGTTTTTGATCTTGTGATTCGTCCCCTCGATTCGGGCATTGGTATATGGGCACAAAAAGTAGGAAAGAATCGGCTCCTTCCACCTTTCAAGCGTGTTGGCTA
>NZ_JAPSMC010000154.1 GCF_026847645.1 Anoxybacillus sp. J5B_2022 | reverse complement strand
GAAATCTCCTTCTCGCCAAACGTCGGGGAAACAGCCGGGCGGGCAGCCGGGACACCAAGGAACGACGCTCCGCCAAGTACCGAATCCTGACCATCGAGTCCTTCACCGTGTGACCAAATGCGAAGGATGTGGTCACTCTTTAGAACATGTCGCTCCGCTTCAAGTAGACATTCGCCAAGTGTTCGACCTCCCAATGGTTCGAATGGAAGTGACTCAACACGAACGGGAAGTGAAGGGTTGTCCGGAATGTCATCTTGTCCAGCAGGCGGAGTTCCCTTTTTATGTCACGAATCATGTCCAGTACGGACCAGTCATCACTTCCCTTGTTTTATACTGGAACCATGCACAGTTGATCCCGTGCGAGCGTGTCACGGAGATGGTCAAAGCGTTAGTGAACCATTCGATGAGTGCAGGCACGGTCGTGAACATGACGAGACGATGGCTCCCTGTGTTAGAAGCAGCGATCGAAGAGATCGAAGCGGCGTTGCTAGCTTCCAAGACGTTACACGTCGATGAAACAAGTCTGCGTGTGAACGGGAAGAACCAATGGGTGCACGTGGCTTCCACTTCCAAGGAAACCCGATACGGGCTTCATCGCTCGCGTGGCAAGCAAGCAACGGATGACATCGGAATCTTGCCACGGTACAAAGGAACGATGGTACATGATGCGTATTCCGTATACCCGATGTATACGGAGGCGAGTCATGCTCTTTGCCACGCCCATCATCTCCGGGAGCTTCGGGCATATACCGAACTGTACGGCCATTCATGGTCGAAAGAGATGGCCGAAGCGTTGTTGGAGATGAAACAGGCGGTGGAGAACGCGGGCGGGGCTCTACCGGAAGAGGAAGCCCGGTGTTGGGAAGCCGTGTACGACGAGCTTCTAGCGAATGGTCGCCGAGAACTCGAGGAGCGTTGCCAACAAGGCAAACACGACGGCGTCCGCCATGCGCAAAATTTCATCCAGCGCCTAGAAAAGCGCAAACAAGAAGCGCTTCTCTTCTTGCGAAAGAAAGAAGTGCCGTTTGACAACAACCAAGCCGAGCGCGATTTGCGGATGGTGAAAGTCAAACAAAAAATTTCTGGAACC
>NZ_JAPSMC010000153.1 GCF_026847645.1 Anoxybacillus sp. J5B_2022 | reverse complement strand
AAAATCCCCTTCTCGCCAAACGTCAGAGAAACGGCCGGGAGGACAGCCAGGGCACCAAGGAACGACGCTCCGTCAAGTACCAAATCCTGACCATCGAGTCATTCACCGCGTGACCCAATGCGAAGGATGTGGTCACTCGTTGGAGGGGGTCGTTCCTTTTCGAGTAGACATTCGCCAAGTGTTCGACCTCCCTGTGGTTCGAATGGAAGTGACTCAACATGAACGGGAAATCAAGCGTTGTCCAGAATGCCGACTTGTCCAGCAGGCGGAGTTCCCTTTCTATGTCACCAATCATGTACAATATGGACCGGTAGTCACTTCGCTCATTTTATACTGGAATCATGCGCAGTTGATTCCATGTGAACGTGTCACGGAGATGGTGAAAACATTATTTCATCATCCAATTAGTGCAGGCACGGTCGTGAACATGACGAGACGATGGCAACCTGTGTTAGAAACAACGCTCGAAGAGATCGAGGCAGCGTTGCTCACCTCCAGCACGTTGCACGTCGATGAAACGAGCCTGCGTGTGAACGGAAAGAACCAATGGGTGCATGTGGCTTCCACTTCCAAGGAAACCCGATACGGGCTTCATCGCTCGCGTGGCAAGCAAGCAACGGATGACATCGGGATCTTGCCGCGGTACAAAGGAACGATGGTGCATGATGCGTATTCCGTATACCCGATGTATACGGAGGCGAGCCATGCGCTTTGCCATGCCCATCATCTCCGGGAGCTTCGGGCATATACCGAACTGTACGGCCATTCATGGTCGAAAGAGATGACCAAAGCGCTGTTGGAGATGAAACAGGCGGTGGAGAACGCGGGCGGGGCTCTACCGGAAGAGGAAGCCCGGTATTGGGAAGCCGTGTACGACGAGCTTCTAGCGAATGGTCGCCGAGAACTCGAGGAGCGTTGCCAACAAGGCAAGCATGACGGCGTCCGCCATGCGCAAAATTTCATCCAGCGCCTAGAAAAGCGCAAACAAGAAGCGCTTCTCTTCTTGCGAAAGAAAGAAGTGCCGTTTGACAACAACCAAGCCGAGCGCGATTTACGGATGGTGAAAGTCAAACAAAAAATTTCTGGAACG
>NZ_JAPSMC010000152.1 GCF_026847645.1 Anoxybacillus sp. J5B_2022 | reverse complement strand
CTTTCTTTCGACAGGACATTCTGGCTCAACAAGTGGATGGCGGAGTCACATTGGCGATCGGCATGCATTCCCATGACCGATCCAGCTTTGGCATCCATCAATACGGTTTCATACTGATGTCCTTTTTTACCGCGATTTCATCTAAGCTAAGCACCATCCCTTCCTGACAAGATGCCTCCGTTGCGGTTTGGCGCTCTTTTGCTTTTTTTGATGCGATGGAGTAGTAGATGCGTTCCAATGTCGTATATGGGATGCGGTGCTTTCGGCTAACCTCTTGAATGGTGGAGCCTTCACAAAGTTCATACAAGTGCTCACAAAATCGATTGGTGTAATGTTGATTGGGTTGAATCGATTCCAAAGAGGCGGAAAACACTTGGGAACAATTCCAACACCGATAGCGCTTTACCTTTACGAACAAGTACACCGGTTGATGGAAAATCGCCAAATCCCGTACTTTTCTTGTCCGTCTGTCGTGGACAGAGGAAGTGGCAAACCCACAATGAGGGCAGCGTTCCTGTGTCTCTGTTTTCTCTACATGAATCGCATAACCATAGGAATGAAGTTCTTGTTTAATCACTTTCAATTCTGGCAATCCTAGTGGTATCGAAAGCACTTACGAGACCTCCTTAATGTTGATTTCACCGCTAACATTATTGCCAGGATCTCGTCAGTGCTTTCTCTTTTTTGTCACTAAATCACAAAATTTGGTGATGAACCAAATTTTTTTCGTTTCACTATTATATACATGCACTTTAAAGTTGTGACTTCTGTATGAACACCTTTTTTCATGGTTATACTGCTCCTACATACCCACGTATAAAAGGAGCGAAAATGACATGAAACGTCTTAAAATTACGAATGATCACGGCTGGACACCTCGAACACTTCGGAAACAAGAACGGAAAATCAAAAATGCTTCGCTTCGTGCTCGGGTTACCGCCGTTCGTCTTGTCATGGAAGGGTATCTCGGAAAAGACGTCGCAAAAATGGTCCATCTATGCCGTCAATCGGTTGCTCTCTACGTCGCACGTTTTAATGAAGGAGGGCTCGATCGTTTACTCGATCGCCGCTTGCCACCTGGTCGCGTGCCATTTCTTACGGAAGAACAACAACAAGAAATCAGACAACTCGTGTTAACCACCACCCCTGTGGAGGTCGGTTGGG
>NZ_JAPSMC010000151.1 GCF_026847645.1 Anoxybacillus sp. J5B_2022 | reverse complement strand
GAATAAGATAACACTTGGTTATTTGGACAAAGGTAACAATCAAAATGTTCGTCATATGCAAATTCAGATTTCCGAAAGAACCCATCTTTCGTTTTTGGACGAGTGTATGGCCAAATCGGATCAATCACTTGTTCTAGTAGGTATTTCGCAATGGCTGGCGTCTTGTATCCTGCATCGATGCACACGTCTTTTGGGCGCTGCTTCACTTCCTGTTTGACCCGTTCAAACAGTTCGAAAAAGGCTTGACTATCATGCACGTTTGCCGCTGTGACATAGGATTGAAGGATCCAGCCATGGCGATCGCAAGCCGTATGATAGGAGTAAGCAAATACTCGTTCGCGTTCATTTTTCACAAACATCCCACTCTCGGGATCTGTCTTACTGATCTTCACTTCTCGTTTTTTTTATCTGTTTCTGGCGGTAATGGAGATTTTCCATGTGCGGTGCGGTCTCGTTCAATCTCTTTTTCCAGTTCCTCTTGATATGCTTTCGCTTCGACTTCTGCCACTTCGGTGTTGAATTTTCTTTTGTTTGCACTCGCCTTCACATGGGTAGAATCAACAAATACGACACTTGGATCCACCAGCCCGTGTTGAAAGGCTTCTTCTAAGATTCTTGAAAAAATTTTTTGAAAGACGTCTGTACCTGCAAAACGTCGTGCGTAATTTTTGCTTGGAGTCGAATGATGTGGGACAGGATCATGAAGACTCAACCCTAAAAACCATCGATAGGCTACGTTTGTTCGAATTTGTTCCACCGTTTCACGCATCGAACGAATGCCGAAGATATAACGGATCAAGTACATTTTGAACAACACAACGGGATCAATACTTGGTCGTCCATGGTCGGGTGAGTATAGGTCTTTGACGATGTCGTAAATAAAAGAGAAGTCAATCGCTTTTTCTAGCTTACGCACAAGGTGATCCTCAGGAACAAGGTCATCAATCTTTACCGTTGTTTCCACATGTCTACGATCTTCTTGATGACGTTGAAGCATCCGATTTCCCCCTCCTATACCCTTATACCTATATATTAAAACAGCTTGTCGACTTTGTCGACAAGCTGAAACCTTGTGTAGCACAAGGTTTTAAACAAACATTTTATTTTCTTCTTTTCGGAAGAAACTCCTCATCGCCTGCAACACATCCGATTTTTGCTTCAAAATGTAGTAACGAAATTTTTCATC
>NZ_JAPSMC010000150.1 GCF_026847645.1 Anoxybacillus sp. J5B_2022 | reverse complement strand
TCGCTGCTCGTACGTGAGCGGTTGACCTAACGCGCGTTGAATTCGTCCATCCGGCAGTTCCAACAGGACGACTCTGACATACCAAAACAATTGAAAAATCGCTTGTCCGGTCGGTCGGGTCAGTTTCCGGCCTCCCGCGCCCTTTAATGGGTGTTCCGGGGTGATGAACTGACGCACCCGGCGCTGGAAGACGCGGTAAATCGCCAAGGCCAACAGAAACAAATAGCCCAATACCGCGACCCGTTCCGGTTTTTTTACGTAAATCTCATCCGTAAAGAACGGGTCTTTCAAGAAAGAGAAGTTCATTTCCACCGAGATTTGGCCTTTATACAACTTCAAGATCTCTTTCGCATCCATCGGTTGACCTTTCCATTCCTCCGGAACGGTCGTGACAAGGACAAACCGGGACGCTTTCCGTCTCGCCTGTTCCCACGCATCTTGGTCGAATTCCACGTTCAAGCGAAGGGCGTACAGCGTTTCCATGTCCGGTTCCGCCCCTTTTTTCGGACGTCCGCGCCGTTTTTTCGGACGCACGATCGCTTCGACCGACGCCTCGACGCGATGGAACCGGAGACGAAGGGACGCCTTTAGAGACGCTAGGGCTTGTTCGGCGTCTTCCCGGCACGAAAACAGACGGCTTTCCCACTGGGTTTGTTTCTGCCGAAGAAGCTCTGCTTCTTGGTTTCGCTCTTTTTCGAGCGTCTTTCCTTTTCGTTGGTCGAGCGCGCTGGATTCAACGACGATCAACCGGACCGAATGACCTTCGTACGTCGATGTCGTTTCCCACACCCGGTAGGTGGCTCCGTTTTTCTCCGCTAAGGAGAACGGATCGCTCCACGGCGTGTCTTGGGCATCAGCTTTAGCCAGCGCGGTTTTGACGATCCGGAGCGAAGAAGGGCCTCTTGTGATCAAAAAGGCGTTGGCGGCCTTCGTTTGCGCCAGTGTGTCTTTCGTCATGGCGGCAGAATCGGCAACATAAATCCATTCATCTTCGATCTTCGCCTGCTTCAGCTGTTTCTGCACACGGGACAACACCTCGGGATTCCACGTCTTATCCGGCAGGTTGCCGTCGTGTACATCGCCATAAAACGGGATGCCATCCTCGTTGCCAATCAGCCCAAATCCGATCTGCTTTTGCCAACGATGATGCCGGTTGTAGCCATGCGTAATCTGCAAGGCATCCGGCGAGGCCGATTCATACG
>NZ_JAPSMC010000015.1 GCF_026847645.1 Anoxybacillus sp. J5B_2022 | reverse complement strand
TAATGACAGGTCCACCACTATTTCCGTGTGTAGCCGCAGCATCAATTTGAATCACTGGACTCCCTTGTTCGGTCTTTTTGGAAGCAGCAGAGATGTGACCAGTATTCATCGAGGAAACGAGTGAGGAATCAGGGGATAGCAAATCGGAGTCAGCAGCTGCTGGATAGCCGATTACCCAGATGTCGTCTTGATTTTGTACGTGCTCAGAGTTTCCAAGCTTTAATGTTGGGAAGTTTCTTCCTTCGATTTTTAATACAGCGACGTCTTTTCCTTCATTAATTGGTGCACCATAGCTTTTAATGTCTCCATCGAGCACGTCTCCACTAGGCAATATGACTTTTAGTCCTCTTTTGATAGTTACGTAATGTGTGTATTCGACCATATAGTCATACGCTACATCGAAGTCAACTTGGAAATGATCGGAAATACCTTGAACCATTTATTTGTTCAAAAGCGGCATTTGCAATTTGTTGGTCATCCATCTTAGAAAATTCGACAACGTGGGCATTTGTGACAATGTAGCCATTGGAACTAATAATAGCACCAGAACCCGCCCCGCCGATAATTGTTTTAGAGCCTGTTTGTTTCAAATAATCGGAAACGTTCGGATTGTAGTCGAGAAATTCCCATTCGACGACCGCATAGTCGACGATTCGGACAACAGCTGGTTTCGAATATTCCGCAAGTTTTTGTGCTTTAGAGATGTGGGATGTGTCGGGTTTGATACTCAGCAAGAAAAAAGAACAAGCCATTAATGCGACTAACAGGACGCTTACCGGAATAGCAATCATTGCTCGTTTTTTCATCATTGAAAGCCTCCTTGTGTTTAAAAAATTAATTTTTTTCACGCATTGATACATTGTATTCGTATAGAAGGTTGTCGGAACACAAAACATAAAAAAAACCACTCATAAAGAGTGGTGTTATTGTAATGCTTTTTTAAGCACTTCGATATTTTCGTTCATGATGGAAAAGTAATCTTTCTTTTTTTCTCGATCTTCTTCGGTTAGTGTTTCTAAGTTATGGAGGCGAAGTGGCTCGGCTCCGATTTCGTTTTTTACAATATCCGCTACTTTTGGTGTGACGTTTTGTTCAAAAATGACGTAGCGAATGTGATGTTTTTTTGCGGTATCGATGATTTGTGCCAATTCTTTTTGCGATGGCTCATTGCTTGGCGAAAGGCCAGCGATGCTTATTTCACGGATGCCATATCGTTTCGCCCAATATCCGTAAGCGGCATGGGAAACGAGAATTTCTTTTTTCGGTGCGTTGTTTACGACCGTTTGAAATTGTTTATCCAACTGTTGTAGTTGTTGTTTTAATGAAGCAAAGTTTTTTTCAAACGTGTCTTTTGCCTCTGGTTTCAGTTCAATAAAAGCATTTTTAATGTTTTCAGCGACCTGAATCGAAAGGATAGGATCGAGCCAGACGTGAGGGTCTTTGTTACCATCGTCGTGTTCTTCTGTGCTAGCTTCGTGTTCATCGGTTGAATCCAAGAACTGAATGCCTTTCGCCCCCTCAATAAACGTTACATGTTCGTTTTGCAACGCTTGTATCGTTTGATCAACAAACCCTTCCATGCCTGCACCGACATAAATAAACGCATCGGCATCGGCTAGTTTTTTCATCGTTTCGGTTGTCGGTTCAAACGTGTGCGCTTCGATCCCAGGAGGGTAAATACTTTCTGCTTTGACATAGTTGCCCCCGATTTTTTCGGCAAAGTCTTGCAGTGGATAGACGGTAGTGTAAACCGTCAATACATTTTTGTTTTTTGCTGTTTCTGTTGCTTCTTGTTTATTGCAGCCGAACAATGTGAACGTTGCGGCAAGAAGAACAGATAAGAGCGGCTTGGATTTCATCGTTTTTCCCCTTTCTTATGTAAAGCGTTTTTTTGCGATATCGAAATGGTTACGATTTAAAAATGATGGTTATTAAATCGAAACGATTACGATTTAACAACATTAATAATACAAGAAAAATAGGAAAAGTACAACCGTTATGTTATTTCCAGATATATTCGTTAACTAATAAAAACTAGTGATGACTTTTCTGCTGTAGTCGACTAAGTTTAACTTGTCGGCTGGACATGCGTAGAGCATGCCCGAGCGCTTATTTTTCTGTTTTTTCTGGAACGGGGTCAAAGCCGCCGGGATGAAACGGGTGGCATTTGACGATGCGCTTTATCGTTAGCCACCCGCCTTTCATCGCCCCGAAACGTCGAATGGCTTCTAGGCCGTAATGTGAACATGTCGGGTAAAACCGGCATGTCGGTGGCTTCAATGGAGAAATCACGATTTGATAAAAACGAATGAGCGCAATGAATAGTTGTTTCATGTATATCACACCTAACAAACGAAGGATACTAATCATACTGTACCATAAAGCGGACAAGTTCTCACGTTTGTTGCTTTTATCACAACAAAACAGATGAAAAAAATCGGATAGATGTGTATGATAAGTAATGAAAAAACAAATAGGAGTGATACGATGCCTTCAGTAGAAAGCTTTGAACTCGATCATTGCGCCGTAAAAGCACCGTACGTGAGACATTGCGGTGTCCATAAAGTCGGCAGCGATGGCGTAGTGAATAAATTTGATATTCGTTTTTGCCAGCCGAACAAAGAGGCGATGAAGCCAGAGGCGATTCATACGCTCGAGCATTTGCTCGCGTTTAACATTCGTAAACATGCAGAAAAATATGATCATTTTGACATTATTGATATTTCGCCGATGGGATGCCAAACAGGGTATTATTTAGTCGTCAGCGGCTCTCCTACGGTCGAAGAAATTATTGATTTATTAGAAGAAACGATGAAAGATGCACTACATGCGACAGAAGTTCCTGCGGCAACCGAGCAGCAATGTGGGCAGGCAAAACTTCATGACTTAGAAGGCGCGAAACAGCTCATGCGCTTTTGGTTGGAACAGGATAAAGAAGACTTGAAAAAAGTGTTTGGATAAATCATGAGGCGACCATCGAAACATGGTCGCTTTACTCTTTCTCTTTTTGTTCCGTTTCAGACAAATGTGGATTGTTGTCAATTGGATCGACGGTATGTTTATACTGATATGCTTTTGATGTTGTTGCGACTGCCAACACAAGCACGACGATAATAATAATGAGCGAAATCACTAAGATTGTAAACATAACCCTCCAACTTTCTTTTTTGACTCTATTGTAACATAAAACGTATAAATTGAGCGCGTCTTCGTTTTCGTGTACAATGTAAGTGTAAAGGGAATAATTAGTAGTGTATCAGTCGTGAAGAGGGAAAATATTATGAAGGAGGAGGGAGTATCCATGAGCAAATTAACGGACATTGTCAACCGGCAGATTGCCAACTGGAGCGTATTGTACATTAAGCTCCATCATTATCATTGGTATGTGAAAGGATCTCAGTTTTTTACATTGCATACGAAATTTGAAGAGCTGTATAACGAAGCAGCATTGCATATTGACGAGTTGGCAGAACGTCTTTTGGCGCTTGGGGGAGCACCGGTAGCGACGATGAAGGGCTGTTTGGAACAAGCGTCTGTCAAAGAGGCGGTCGGAAATGAAACGGCAGAAGAAATGGTTGGTACGCTTGTCAGCGATTTTGAAACGATGATTCACGAACTGAAAGAAGGAATGAAACTCGCTGATGAAGTAGGCGATGAAACGACAGGCGATATGCTGCTTGGCATTCATCAAAGTTTAGAGAAACACGTGTGGATGCTCAAATCGTTTCTCGGTAAATAAGTTTTTTGCAAAGATCACTCTCATGGCGGGAGTGATTTTTTTGTGATGAGGGAAACGTCTATACTCCTTTCTTCCTATTTGCATAAAATGTATGCAAGGAAAATTGGGAGGAGGGGAGAATGTGAACAAATATACATTTTTTCTTGGGGCTTCATTGATCGGTTCACTCCTTTCAACGATGTTCGGGAGCATGGATTTATTGGTCATTATTTTGATTTGCTTTGTTGTTATTGATTATGTAACAGGGATTATTGCGAGTGCTTTCGAAGGAAAATTGTCGAGCGAAGCAGGTTTTCGCGGAATTGTGCGAAAATTGCTCATTTTTGTTTTAGTTGGGGTGTCTCATCTCCTTGATCTTGCCATTGGTTGGAGTAACCATTTTATTCGCGATGCAACGGTGTTTTTCTACATGATGAACGAAGCTATTTCCATTGTAGAAAATGTCGGGAGAGCAGGATTGCCTGTTCCTGATTTTTTAAAAAAGGCGATTGAGTTGCTAAAAGATCAGTCGAAATAAGCATAATTTTTACGCTTTCATCCACACTAAAAATAAGACGAGCAATAAAGGGGATGGATAGTGTGGCAGAACAGAAAAAGAAAACGTATTATGTATCAATGGCCCATGGTGAAATTTCGCAAGTGAAAACGGCATCTCCATGGGATTTTCAAATTGAAGCGACCGATGATGAAATCATTCAGCTGCGCGAATATTTCGATCAAAATTATTCGACCGATATTCAAAATTTTTTTCGCGCGCATGTCCCTTATATTCAATACCATTATGATCGTGAAAACGATGCGTACGATGAAACATTGAAAAAAATTTACCAACTTATTTACCAGCTTGGAAATGAGGAAGCGAAACAGCATATTCGTTCGATGGGATTCATTCAAAGCGAAGGATAAGTCACCAAATTCGGTGGCTTTTTTGTATAATCTCATTATTTCTCTTGACAGAAGACAGCGGTTCGTTATAATAAAAAATAAATTGAACCGAGAGATTGATAGCTAAATCATAGCGACGGACGGCTTTAGCGTTTTTGGGGCGGAAACGCGGCAAAAACGAAAAAGCTTTGCCGGCTGTTCGATGATTTAAGCTGAGGATGGATCGGTATGTTTCACTTCGGAAGAATGGTGAGGCATGCCGTTTTTGTTTCAAAGGGGGGATTGTAAGTGAAGTCTAAAGGAGAGATGGAAGATCAAATTAGCCGAGCCCTGACGCAATGGGAGAAGGAGTATTTAGGAAGGGGCCCAATATCTGTTAAAACCGATATTGTTCGCAATATGATTATTGTTCAATTACGAGGAATTTTAACTCCAGCTGAACAAAAATTAGCGGAAACAAAAGAAGGAATGCTATCGATTAAACGAATTCGCTCCGAATTAATCGAATCGGGCAGCGAGCAGTTAAGAGAAATGATTTCAAGTATGACTGGAAAAAACGTTGCGAGCATTCATACAGATATTAGTACTCATACTGGAGAGCGGATCATCGTATTTTTGTTAACGGAAAATTTAGAAGAGGAGTTCCCAAAATGAAAATAGGTCGATCTTTTAAGGGCCGAGTGCCGGTCAGTAAAAGATAAACCGGAAACGTTTTTCGATTGGTGAATCAGTCGAGGAGTGTTTCCGGTTTTTTTATGGAAAACTATATCAAAAAGGAGAGGATCCAGATGATGGATATTGTCGTTCGTAATCTTACATCCCCTGCTATTTTATTTTTCTTACTTGGGTTAATAGCAGCATTCGTGAAATCAGATTTAAAATTCCCAAAAGGATTAAGTGAAACGTTAAGCATTTATTTGTTAATTGCGATTGGATTAAAAGGAGGAATTGAATTATCACAACATTCGTTTACTGAACTCGTTCGTCCATTAGTCGGGACATTATTTCTTGGCATATTTATCCCTATTGTTACCTTTGCTATTTGCCGTCGCATAGGAATTGATCGGAAAAATGCTACGGCTATTGCCGCGACCTATGGATCAGTAAGTATTGTGACGTTCGGTGCAGCAATTTCATTTCTTGAGCTGACCCACACGTCTTATGAACCTTATATGAACGCCTTTGTTGTGTTGTTAGAAAGTCCGGCGATTATCGTATCGTTACTTCTTTTGCAGCTTTTAGAAAAAGAGACATATACGCTTAATCGCATGAACCATTATTTTTCTGCCTACGCAGCATACACACCGGTTTTAAAGGAAAGCTTATTCGGAAAAAGCGTTCTTCTCATGTTAGGTAGTTTATTGATTGGGTTGCTTGGAGGGAAGAATGCCCTTTCGGTTGTAAAACCATTATTTATTGATTTGTACCCAAGTGTACTCATTCTTTTCTTGCTAGGAATGGGATTAACGGCAGGAAGCCAGCTTGCCGCCATTCGAAAATATGGCGTAAAGTTAGTCATGTTGGGCGTTGGGTTTCCGATGTTGTATGGCTTGATCGGCGTGTCCGTTGGTTTTTATGCGCATCTCTCTTTAGGCGGAACCGTTCTGATGGGAGTGTTAGCTGCGAGCGCTTCTTATATTGCAGCCCCTGCTGCGATGCGTGCGTCTGTTCCAGAAGCTAACCCGTCGATTTACTTAGGAATGTCGCTAGGACTTACATTTCCATTTAATTTAACGGTTGGGTTGCCTTTGTATTACCAACTAGCGCAATGGCTACATTCGTGAAGATGCCTTTCAAAGAAAGGCATCTTTGTTTTTGTTGAGAAGGAAAATGCTATAATTAATAAGGACATTACAATGATGAGGTTGGATGAATATGTTTATTTTTCAAGACTATTATGGAAATGATGTGTGTTTGTCTTTTACAGATCATCCTTTTGCCAAAACGCCAGATCATGTGTGGGTCGTGTGCCGTTATCAAGAAAGGTGGCTCTTGACCGATCATCGGGAGCGTGGGCTCGAGTTTCCAGGAGGGAAAATAGAAATAGGGGAAACGGCGGAGCAGGCGGCTATTCGCGAGGTTTTTGAGGAAACGGGGGGAGCAGTGGACGAACTTACATATATCGGGCAATACAAAGTCGGCGAAGCGTTAGTGAAAAATATTTATTTTGCCGAAATAAAAGCGCTACAGCCTCGCATCAATTATTTGGAAACGAACGGGCCTGTCTTACTGGACGAATTGCCACTGGATTTGTTGGAGAACGATCGGTTCAGTTTTATTATGAAAGATCAAGTGCTTGTTTACACGTTCGCGGAAATAAAAAGACGTTCGTTATGCCCGAACGCCTTTAGCGGTTTTTAATGAGCTTTTTTTCGAGCCACGCAACGGCTTGATACATCACGGTGGCTAAGCAGGCAATGATGAGTAAGCTCAATAAGACAAGTGTGAAATTGAACACTTGGAATCCGTAAATGATCATATAGCCAAGCCCTTGTTTCGAAACGAGAAATTCGCCGACGATGACGCCGACCCAAGACAGTCCCACGTTGACTTTTAACGTCGAGATAATGGTCGGAAACGATGCCGGCAATACCGCTTCTTTAAAGCATTGAAAGCGGCTGGCACCAAACGTTTTTAACACTTTCAAGTAATTGGGGTCGACTTCACGAAAAGATGTGTAGACGACAATGGTCGTAATGATGACGGAGATGAGCGTCCCCATGGCGATAATGGAAGAAAAATTCGGTCCTAATGCGACAATGAGAATTGGTCCAAGTGCTACTTTTGGCATGGCGTTTAAAATGACTAAATACGGATCGGCGATTTTCGAAAAGCGTGGAAACCACCAGAGCAAAGCAGCCAAACATGTACCGAGCAACGTTCCGAGCAGAAAGCCGAGCACGGTTTCGAACAACGTAACACTGCTATGAACAAAAAGCGAACCGTCTTTCAGTTTTTGTATAAATAATGCAGCAATCGCTGACGGCGAGCTAAATAAGAGCGGATCGATCCATTGGTTTCGGCTCGCCGTTTCCCAAAGCGCGAAAAATGCGATGCAAATGAGAAGCTGATACCATCGGATGAGCCGTTTTTCTTTGCGGAGCGACGCGACATATTGGGCATGAAGGTCTTGAAGGCGGTTATTGATTAGGTTCAAGGGAATCAAGCTCCTTCCAAAGAAATTGAAACAAATCGGAAAACGAAGGATGTTGTCGGGCGTGAAATGGTGACAGTTGCCGCAATTCGCTCGGAACGAGAAAGGTGCGAACGAGCCGTCCTGGTTTTGCTGAGAATAAGAAAATACGGTCGCTCATCGCGATCGCTTCGCCGATATCGTGCGTGACAAGTAATGCTGTTTTTCCATAGTCTTTCAACGTTTGCCAAACGAGCTCTTCTAATTTTAATTTCGTTTGGTAATCTAACGCGGAAAATGGCTCATCTAGTAGCAATATTTTCGGATTGGTTGCCATTGTCCGTACTAACGCTGCCCGTTGGCGCATTCCTCCCGACAGTTGGTTCGGATAATAATGTTCTGTCCCTTTCAGACCGATGTGGTTCAATAAATCGATCGCTTGTTGCCGTGCTTCCGGTGTGTCGATGCCCATAATAGTTAGTCCGAGCAAAATGTTTTCTTCGATCGTTTTCCACGGGAATAAATAATCTTGTTGCAGCATGTAGCCGACAGATGGATGCATCGATTGAATTTTTTCCCCTTCCAATGTAACCGTTCCTTCTGTTGGACGAAGGAGGGAAGCAATGATCGAAAGCAGCGTCGTTTTTCCGCAGCCGCTTGGGCCGAGAAAGGAGACAAATTCTCCTTTCTCAATGGAAAGCGACACATTGTCTAATGCAGTGATTGCTGTTTTTTCCGTAAAGTACGTATGACTGATGCGATGGACGACTAAAAAGTTCATGGGTTTCACCTGCCACGATTATTTCGCCATTGCTTTTTTCGCAAATGAGGTATTGACAAGGATGTCGTGATCAACGTGTTTCGGCAGTTCGCCAGCTTCTTTCATAATGTTTTGTAAGTTCTCCCATTCTTTTTCATCTAAAATAGGATTGGTTGCATAAGAACCTTGTTGCTTGTAGCGATCAACGACCGTTTCGATTAGGTTGATGTCTGTATCTTTAAAATACGGTTGAATGACTTTAGCGATTTCTGCTGCACTATGTGCATCGACCCATTGTTGTGCTTTGTAAAGGGCGCGAGTGAATTTTTCGACAGTGTCTTGATTGTTTTTCATAAAGCTTTGTTTCGCCATGAATGTCGTATACGGGACGTGACCGGATTCTGTTCCGAACGAAGCGACGATATAGCCTTTTCCTTGCTGTTCAAAAATGCTAGCCGTTGGTTCGAATAGCTGCACGTAGTCACCGGTGCCGCTGGCAAAAGCATTGGCAAGGTTGGCAAAATCGATGTTTTGGATTAAGTTTAAGTCTTTGTGTGGATCGATGCCGTGTTTTTTTAAGACAAACTCCCCGACCATTTGTGGCATACCGCCTTTCCGCTGACCGAGGAAAGTGCTTCCTTTCAACATCTCCCATGAGAAGTTGTCGATTTTTTTACGGGAAACGAGAAACGTTCCGTCTGTTTGGGTTAGCTGGGCAAAGTTAATGACCGGATCGCTCGTTCCTTGGCTATAAACGTAAATCGTTGTTTCTGAACCGACTAAGGCGATGTCAGCCCCCCCGGAAAGAAGGGTCGTCATCGTTTTATCCCCGCCCCATGTCGTCGTTAAGTCGACGTTGAGCCCTTCTGCTTTAAAAAATCCTTTGGCGAGGGCAACATATTGCGGAGCATAGAAAATCGAACGTGTCACTTCCGCCACCCGAATAGTTTTTATTGTTTCTTGTTTCGTGCAGGCAACTGGAATGGCTAAAAAGATCGTAAGCAATGACATAAGAGCGATGCGTAGCCATTTTCTCATCCGCTCCTACCTCCTTTTCATGAATTTACCTTATCGTATGCTGGTGAAAAAAATGTGTGAATGCCTAAGAAGCACCTGTGGCAAGGGGAAAGAAATGAAAAAGCATGGAAAAGGTTTTCCCTTTCCCATGCTTTTTTGCTACTGATAAATAAGCATTCCTTGCTCGTTCAACGGATATGTTTGGACGACATACCGAGCTCCTTCTTTGTATAACGTAATAAGTTGGTTGTTTTGTACGTATAGCTTTTGAAGCTCTTGATTCCATGGATAGCTTTTCACGCGTTGAAAAGTAGTATAATCGTAAACATCAATCGTTTTTCCTTTGCTTGTGTAAAACACATTTTTCGCAAGATAGAAAGCGATATGTTGATATGAATTATAGAGCGTTGTCACATACGTCATATCAAATTTTTGCCCGGCAGCTGCTTGCCAAATGACGCCCGAGCCATTAAAAAGAAACTGTCCGTCTGGTGAAATCGTCATATTCGTATTTAAGTTGTAATCGCCATGGTACGGGGAGTCATAGTGTGAAACCATTTTTCCATCGTTAAATACGTACGTTTCTACATCTCGCGGGCTTAATCCGGTGGTAATAGCATACACTTTTCCGCCGTCTGGATGCATCGCTAAAAACGACTGTTGGTAAATGCCGTATACGCGTGCGACCTCTAATAGCGTTTGGCGGGAATATACTTTTAAGTACGTCCATTGACCAGACCCGCTGGAAATGTAGATGTATTGGCTATCTGCGACGATATCCCACGGATCGAGCGGAATATCAACGACTGCTTTTAATGAGAACGTTTCTGCATCAATAATAGCGAACGCGCCTTCTTGTTGATCCTCCCACCATGTGCCGCTATGCTCATTTTTTGGCAGTGTAACATATAGCTCGTTATTTGCGAAATATAGCCGTTCGGGTGCTAGCGGCAAAGAAATTTTTTTCGCTGTTTTTGTTTCTAAGTTAACTTCGACGACGTTTTTATTGCCATCAAGCGCATATAAAATCGGTTTCGTCGGGTGCATCACCGTTTCGACTGCTTGAAAATCGAGATATAGTTTACTTGTGCTTATTGGCATAGTTGGCGGCGATGTGGTTGTCCCGGTTGTTGGTATCGTACTACCTGTTTCGGATGGAGGTGTGTTTCCATCTTGTGGAGCAGGCAATAACTGATAAGGAATGACCGTGAGAGATGCGGCTGTTTTTTCCTTATAAAACGAAATCCAATGTGCTGCATGAACAATGTCTACGGCAAAGTTAATATTCTCGACGTCAAATCCCGAAGACGTAACGCCGATGACATGCCCGAATTCGTTAAACAACGCTCCTCCAGAACTTCCGTGTGTAATCGGCGCGGTAATTTGAATAAGTCGGACTTCGTTTCCTGATTCATCTTCCATTAAATGAAGATTACTAATAATCCCTGTCGATACGGTGTTCATCAGCCCTTCTGGACTGCTAATCGTGACGATTGGATCCCCTTTTTCAAGCAAGGAAGTATCCCCTATTTTAAGCGCAGGTAACGCCAAATCCGTTTTCGTCGCGAGAAGTGCTAAATCTGTTGTTTCATCGTATTGAACAACTCCGCGAATCGGAATTTCATTTCCATTTTCGTCGTATGCTACAATTTTCGCTGCGCCTTGCACGACATGGAAGTTCGTTAAAATCGTACTTTTGCCGACAACAAAGCCACTTGCTTGAGCGATCGGCTCGTTCGCTTCGTTAAACATCTCTAAGAAAAGAACGCTTTTTTCTTGGGCAATAATCTTTTTTAAGATTAACGTTGAAATTCCTTGTGACGTTCCTTGTGCTTTTAAAACATCTTCATAAGAATTGGAAAAGGCAGTGAACAAGGGACGATTGGTTTTTACACCCATCAGACGTGCTTCAAATTTGTCGATTTGATTGAAAATAGTGGCTTCGCTTTTACTGTAGCGAATCGCTTGGCGAAGTTTGTTAAACTCCATTTTTAAAGCATATGCTGTTTTTGTTTGATTGATTGCTTGCTCTGCTGGTGCGCGATATGTACGATAGAGCGCTGTCCGCGTCGGTGCCCCATATACTCGTTGATAGGCACTATCGAAATTTTTCAGTTCGGTTTGAACGGAAACATACATCGATTCCATTTGGTCGCTTGCTGGATTTTGCTTAAAAGAAACGGTTAGTCGATTTGTTTTGTCTTTTAAGCTTGTTCCGATCCGAACGGCATTATTGTAAGTGACTGCTCGACTATACATGGTATCGACTGCTTTTAAACGTGCAAATAATTTTGCTCGCTTTGTTCCTTTTGTTTTAGCGGTTGCTGTTTTTGCTTGTTGAATCGTTTTGGCAGTGTTGTTTAACAGTTGAGGTGGTACAGCAACAATTTTTTTTGCATATTCCACATAAATGTACCGCTTCAATTGTTCGCTATATTTTTCTGCTTGCTGGACTAATGCGTCTGCATTCGTTCCTTTAGCTGTTGCCGGAGCTTGTCCGATAAAGAAGGCGAACAACATAGCGGATAAGAAGAAAAGAAGTTTGTTTTTCATCGTTGTCCTCCTATTCTAGCTGTTTTTCTATAAAACATATACTCTATTATAGCAAAAAGATGGGCAGGAGAGAATATAGGGTTTTTGGGGGTGATTTGAGAAATCGCGCCAAATATGGTTCAATGAAAATAGTAATGGTTTTATGAAAGAGGTGAAGATGATGGGCATGCCGTTAGAGTTTCAAACGATGATTGTGACAAAAGGAAAAGAGCAGCGCGTGAAAGATAATTTGTTTCTGCTTGAAAAAGAAGGGTACCGCATTTATCCGATCGATATCCCGCTTGAAGTGAAGCGGACGCTGCAAAGCGAAACGAGCGGGCAGGCGATTGTGAAAAAAATTGAGCTGGCAAACAACCGCACGATTGTGACATATGAACTTGTTTCACTTCATTCGATTAACTAATAAAAGGGATATCTTCCTAGCGGAAAGATATCCCTTGACATTTAAACGATCGGCCCGCCTAGTTTCTCAATGTTCGGATCGATGTTCGCAAACTTTTTGAAGTTTTCGCGGAACTTTTCGGCAAGCTCCTTTGCTTTCCGTTCATACGCTTCTTGATCGGCCCATGTGTTTTTCGGCTGCAACACTTCGTCTGGTACGCCTGGAACGTGCGCCGGAATTTCTAAGCCGAAAATCGGATCTTTTACCGTTTCCACATTGTTGAGCTCGCCTTCAAGCGCCGCTTGCACCATCGCGCGCGTATATTGTAGCTTCATGCGGCTGCCGACGCCGTATTCGCCGCCCGTCCAGCCGGTGTTCACTAAAAATACTTGCACATTGTGCTCGTCGATTTTTTTGCCGAGCATTTCCGCGTAGCGCGTTGCTGGAAGCGGCAAGAATGGTGCGCCAAAGCACGTCGAGAACGTCGCTTGCGGCGAAGTGATGCCGCGTTCTGTGCCGGCCAATTTGCTCGTATAGCCGCTTAAGAAATGGTACATCGCTTGCTCTCTCGTTAATTTGCTGATTGGCGGCAACACTCCGAATGCGTCGGCTGTTAAGAAAATGATCGTCGTCGGATGGCCGGCGACGCTTGGATCGACGATGTTGTCGATTGCCTGAATTGGATAAGCCGCCCGTGTATTTTCTGTGAGCGTACCATCATCATAGTTCGGAATGCGCGTATGCTCGTCAATAACGACGTTTTCTAACACGGCACCGAAACGAATGGCGTCAAAAATTTGTGGCTCTTTTTCCCGCGACAAGTTAATGCATTTCGCATAGCAACCCCCTTCGATATTAAACACGCCACTGTTCGACCAGCCGTGCTCGTCATCGCCAATTAACCGGCGTTTCGGATCAGCGGAAAGCGTCGTTTTTCCTGTCCCAGAAAGCCCGAAGAATAATGCAACATCGCCTTCTTGGCCAACGTTAGCCGAGCAATGCATTGATAAAATATTTTGTTCTGGAAGAAGATAGTTCATGACCGAGAAAATCGATTTTTTAATTTCGCCGGCATATTCTGTTCCGCCGATTAAGACGACGCGACGCTCAAAGGAAATAATGATAAACGTTTCTGACTTCGTTCCGTCTAAGGCAGGGTCTGCTTTAAAGGTTGGTGCGGAAATAACGGTAAATTCCGCCTGATGTTCCGCCAATTCTTCTTCTGTTGGACGAATAAATAACTGATGGGCGAACAAATTATGCCATGCAAATTCATTGATCACTTGAATTGGCAGACGATATTTTGGGTCAGCGCCAGCAAACCCTTTAAAGACGAAAATTTCGTCTTTCGCCATTAAATAGTCGAGAACTTTATTATATAATTTTTCAAACACCTCTTCAGCAATCGGCTGGTTAACGGAGCCCCAATCGATTTTTTCTTTTGTGGAAGCTTCTTCGACAATATACTTATCTTTTGGCGAACGCCCGGTATATTTTCCTGTTGTTGTTGCGACGGCACCTGTCAGCGTCAACATCCCTTCCTTGCGGGCAAGAACTTTTTCCACTAATTGAGGAACAGATAAATTTTCCCGTACGTTTGAATGATGAAGCAATACAGCCAATTTATTTGTGACGTCAACAATGCTCATATACAAAACCTACCTTTTTTTTGTTAATTTATACCCTTGAAAAAAAGTATAACACATTTAAATAATTAGTCCATACTATTTGATGTAATTTTTGTTTTTATTTTTGTCTATTTTGTTTCACAAACATAGAGGAGTTTTTTTCTAATTGGATCCGCGAAAAATTTGCGAAACGTTGTTGACTTTTTTTTATGATTTAAGCTATGATAACATATTGAACGGTTACTCTTATCCCGAGTTGGTGGAGGGACAGGCCCAATGAAACCCAGCAACCGTCACAACAATTGTACATGTGAAATGGTGCTAACCTGTGGCAAGGCAATGCCCTTGAACGATAAGAGTGAAAGGCTCGATATGAATGCAATCACCTTTCCTCGGAGTTGAAGGAAAGGTTTTTTCGTTGATAGAAGTGGGAAAATGAGTGCCGTATCAACTTTTTTACAAGGGGCACAAGTCAAGCCTCTCGATGATGAACAGAATAAAGAGGAGGAAATCGACGAATGTCAGCAAAACGCCGTTTATTTACTTCGGAATCTGTAACAGAAGGCCATCCGGACAAAATTTGTGACCAAATTTCCGACGCGATTTTAGATGCCATTTTAGCAAAAGACCCGAATGCGCGCGTCGCATGCGAAACGAGCGTGACAACTGGTCTAGTGCTAGTGAGCGGAGAAATTACAACATCGACGTATGTCGATATCCCGAAAATCGTTCGTGATACGATTCGTGAAATCGGCTATACGCGTGCGAAATTCGGGTTTGACGCCGATACATGCGCGGTTTTAACCTCGATTGACGAACAGTCCCCGGACATTGCGATGGGTGTAGATAAAGCGCTAGAAGCGCGCGAAGGTCAGATGACCGACGAAGAAATCGAAGCGATCGGTGCCGGTGACCAAGGGTTAATGTTCGGGTTTGCTTGCAATGAAACGAAAGAGCTAATGCCGCTGCCAATTTCATTGGCACATAAATTAGCACGCCGATTGGCAGAAGTTCGCAAGGAAGACATTTTACCTTACTTGCGTCCAGACGGAAAAACACAAGTGACGGTTGAGTACGATGAAAACGGCAAACCAGTCCGCATCGATACGATCGTTGTATCAACACAACACCATCCGGAAATTACGCAAGACCAAATTGTGCGCAACATTAAAGAACATGTCATTAAACCTGTCGTTCCAGCGGAATTGATCGACGAAAATACGAAATACTTTATCAACCCGACAGGCCGCTTCGTCATCGGCGGTCCGCAAGGGGATGCAGGCTTAACTGGCCGCAAAATTATCGTCGATACGTACGGTGGCTATGCTCGTCACGGCGGTGGCGCCTTCTCTGGAAAAGACCCGACAAAAGTGGACCGTTCTGCCGCATATGCTGCTCGTTATGTAGCGAAAAACATTGTCGCGGCTGGCCTTGCCGATAAATGCGAAGTGCAATTAGCGTATGCGATCGGTGTGGCGAAACCAGTATCCATTTCGATCGACACGTTCGGAACAGGCAAAGTGTCAGAAGACATTTTAATTGAAGTAGTACGCAACAACTTTGACCTTCGTCCAGCGGGAATTATTAAAATGTTAGATTTACGCCGTCCGATCTACAAACAAACAGCAGCTTATGGTCATTTTGGCCGTACGGATATCGACCTTCCATGGGAACGCACGGACAAAGCGGAAGCGTTAAAAGAACAAGCGCTTGCGTTGGCGAAGTAATGGGGATCAAAAGAGAGTTACATGTCGTAGCTCTCTTTCTTTTTTCACGGGAAAGGTGAAACGAATGAGAGAAATTTTCGACGAATCAATGGCTAAAATAAATGTAATGTTTCAATGTCCAAATATATGATATAATTTTCAAGTTGAATACAAAGAGAAGTAGGTGAACGGCATGTGCGGTTTTATTGGATGTGTTCATGACCAACCGAAAGTGATTGACGAACAATGGAAACAAACATTTGAAGAAATGAACAATATGATTACACATCGCGGACCGGATGATGACGGGTATTTTTTTGATGATTACGTCCATTTCGGCTTCCGACGGCTCAGCATTATTGATTTAGAGGCCGGCCATCAGCCGCTTTCTTATGAAAACGAGCGATATTGGATTATTTTTAATGGGGAAATTTACAACTACGTTGAATTGCGCGAGGAACTATTGCAGCAAGGCTATGAATTTGCGACCCATTCGGATACAGAAGTCATCATTGCCCTTTACAGCCATGAAAAAGAAAAAGCGGTTGAAAAGCTGCGCGGCATGTTCTCCTTTGTCATTTGGGATAAAGAAGAAAAAACTGTTTTTGCGGCGCGTGACCCGTTTGGCATTAAACCGTTTTTCTATTTCCAACAAGATGGTCGTACGTTTTTTGCATCGGAGAAAAAGAGCATCTTGCATGCGCTCGGGCATGATTCCCTTCACTATGATGCATTGCAGCACTATTTAACGTTTCAGTATGTTCCTGAACCGTTAACAATGTCGGCTGACATTCAAAAATTAGAGCCAGGCCATTATATTAAAAAGAAAGTCGGTGAACCGTTAACGATTCAGCAATACTGGAAAGCAACGTTTCACCCGATCGTTCAATCAGAAGACGAACTGGTGAAAGAAATTCGCGACGTCTTGTTTGATTCCGTGAAAGTGCATATGCGCAGCGACGTACCGGTTGGGTCGTTTTTATCAGGAGGAATCGACTCATCGCTGATCGCCTCGATTGCGAAGCAGTTTCACCCGAATATTAAAACGTTCTCGGTCGGTTTTGAACGGGAAGGGTTTAGTGAAATTGATGTAGCAAAAGAAACGGCCGCAAAACTTGGCGTCGAAAATATTAGTTACGTCATTTCTCCGCAAGAATATATGGATGAATTGCCGAAAATTATGTGGCATATGGACGATCCACTTGCCGATCCAGCAGCTGTGCCGCTTTATTTCGTAGCCCGCGAAGCGAGAAAGCATGTCACGGTCGTTCTTTCAGGGGAAGGGGCGGACGAGCTGTTTGGAGGCTATAACATTTATCGCGAACCGCAGTCGCTTGAGGTGTTTGAGCGGATGCCGAATGCGGCCAAATCGGCATTGCGCGTGATCGCTCGTATGCTTCCAGAAGGTGTGAAAGGAAAAAGCTTTATTGAGCGCGGTTTAACGCCAATAGAAGAGCGGTATATCGGCAATGCGAAAATGTTCAGCGAAGCGGAAAAAAGGAAGTTGCTGAAAAGCTATCGCGATGGGTTGTACTATACTGACATTACGCGCCCTCTTTATGAAGACACGACCCACTACCCGCCGGTTAACCGGATGCAATATGTCGATATCCATACATGGCTACGCGGCGATATTTTATTGAAGGCGGATAAAATGACGATGGCGCATTCACTAGAATTGCGCGTTCCATTCCTCGATAAAGAAGTATTTGCGGTAGCTGCTAAAATTGCGCCGGAGTGGAAAACGGCTCACAATACGACAAAATATATTTTGCGGAAAGCGGCAGAAGGCATTGTTCCTGATCATGTCCTGCACCGGAAAAAACTCGGCTTTCCGGTTCCGATTCGCCATTGGTTGAAAAATGAAATGCACGACTGGGCGAAAACGATCATCAAAGAAAGCGATACAGATCATTTGTTCCGGAAAGACGTACTATATCGCCTGCTGGACGAGCATTGCGCTGGCAAAGCCGATCATAGCCGAAAAATTTGGACGGTGCTCGCTTTCATGATCTGGCATCAAGTGTATATCGAAAAAAAATATGATTTCTCGTATTTATATAAAAAAGACAAGCAACCCGTATCGCTCTAATTCGATTGATACGTAATCGCCTGTCTTCCCATTTGCACCCAAGCTTCTACAAAGTCGTCTTTGGGTGCTTTTTTATTTTTCTGATCAGAAAGAGGGTCATTAAAATAAATATAGTCGTGGTCATAGCCGGTAATGACGACAGAATGTTCGTAATACGTAATTTTAATCGGACCGCTCGGTGTATCCCACTCGTGAAACGCGGATTCGGGAAGCTTTTGAAACGTGCTGTTGGTGATAATCCAAATCGGCGAGCCGTTGGAAAGATATTTTTGCAGTGCGCTAAAGTCGCTCCCTGTTAAATTGACGATTCGGTTCGGCAAATATTGTTCGGCCAGTTCTTCAATGGGCTCATGGTATACCCCAAGTCCTGGAGTCGTCAACGAATACATATCGCCGACGAACCCGTTATGAGGGTTCCCGAAATACACTTTTCCGTTGCGGCGCTGAAATGGCGTCGGGTCTTTTTTGACTTGTTTGGCGAGTGTCACTTTATCCACTTGCACCCCTGCATCTTCAAGAAGCATCGCTAAACTCGTTACTTCACAGCCGCGCGGAAGTTCCGGTAGCTGTTGAATGAGTGGAACATCAAGCAGCACAAATGGCTTAATCTTCCCGTCTACAAAGGAAGATACGACTTGACGTAGCTGCGCCTCTTTTTTTATGAAATCTAATTTTCCCCATTGCTCGATCGCGCTTTTCATTTGCTGATGCGATAAGAGCGGGACGACTAAAATCGTTAAACAAAAGGAAACGACAGTAGCTTTCCACATCGGTTTAAGCCAATAAACGATACCAACGCCCATGAGACTGGCGATTAATAGGAAAAGTATATGAATCGACATACGGCGAACTCCCTATTTTATAAATTCCCTATCCTATCATAATCATATAGCCGGTGAAAAATATTGCAAGCGGAAAAGGGGCGTTTATTGATGTTTTTGGAGCCATTTGTAATATTGCCCTTTTTCGACGTATTCGCGGCGGATGCGCTCCATTTCACGCTCATCTTCTTCCGTTAGCTCCCGTACGATTTTGGCAGGACGTCCGAAGGCAAGGGTGCGCGGCGGAATTTTTTTTCCTTGAGGAACAAGGCTTCCTGCACCGATAAACGCTCCTTCGCCGACTTCCGCTCCGTCGAGCACAATCGATCCCATGCCGATTAAGGCGTTTTTTCGGATAATGGCACTATGCAAAATGACCTGATGGCCGACGGTGACATCGTCTTCAATAATGAGCGGATTGTTTGGGCTTTGGTGCAAAACCGAGTTATCTTGAATATTGACGCGGTTGCCGATGATAGTTGGCGCTACATCACCGCGAATGACCGTATTAAACCAAATACTCGTTTCTTCCCCGATCATAACATCGCCTGTGATGGTGACATAATCTGCAATAAATGCTGATTCAGCAATTTTTGGATATTTGTCTTTATAAGGGTAAATCATTGCTTTCTTCCTTCCTTTTGAAGTATGTATTATAAGTGTACAAACTTTTTTTATATTCGTAAATGCGATGGGGGGATTTTTAAATGTGGAAATGGGAAGCGGACTGTGCGAAAGGAGTTGTGGTCATCGTTCATGGAGCGGCGGAACATCATGGACGTTACAGATGGCTCATGGAAATGTTTCGTTTAAGCGGCTTTCATGTTGTGATGGGGGATTTGCCGGGGCAAGGAACGACGACAAGAAGAAAAAGAGGACATATTCAGTCGTTTGATGAATATATCAATGAAGTAGCGGATTGGGTCGCAGCGGCGAAAGAATTTCAACTGCCGATCTTTCTTCTTGGCCATAGCATGGGCGGTCTTGTCGTGATTCGAACGTTGCAGGAAAAACGCCTTCCGGTAGACGGAGTGATTCTTTCTTCTCCGTGTTTAGGATTAGTGACATATCCGTCGAAAGGGTTAGATTTATTATCAAAAGTATTAAACTATGTTGCACCATCGATGTTGTTCGATTCACGGTTGTCTGTAGAAGTGGCGACAAGAAATGAAGAAGTTCGCGAAATGGACAAAAATGATTCCCTGTATGTGACAAAAGTGTCTGTTCGATGGTATCGTGAACTTGTCAAAGCGATGCAGTTGGCGTATCGAAATATTAACAAATTTCCCGACATTCCGTTGTTGCTCATGCAAGGCGGAGACGATAAAATTGTTGATAAAGTCGTTGTAAAAGAATGGTTTGACCGGTTACCAATATCGGAAAAAGTGTATAAAGAGTGGAACAAGTTGTACCATGAAATTTTTAATGAACCGGAACGAGATCATGTGTTTTTGTATGCGAAAACATTTTTAGATACACAGTTGCAATTACAACGATAAAAGGTGTGGCGTAATGCCTTTAGAACAACAACGGAAGTCATTGTAATAAACGTAGCTGAGGTGAGCTTGTTGAACATTCCTACTCATCCTATTAGTTTAATGAAAAATGTATATCGTAATGTGCTTCCGATTGTGCATCGTGAATTGGCCTATTGGAAGCAAAAAGCCGAATCTATTCCGGATGACGAATTGCGGAAACAGGCGCTTGCTAGCATTCAGTCAAAAACGTTTCATTGCGAGGGTGGAGCCATTCTGTCACTGCTAGCGGAAGCGGATATGGAATTGTGCATTCGTTTTATTGTCGCTTATCAAACGATTAGCGACTATCTTGATAATTTATGTGACCGTAGCACATCGCTTGACCCTCTTGATTTTCGAACATTACATAACTCAATGCCAGATGCTTTATGCATCGATGCAACTCCTTCCAATTATTATCGTCATCGTGAAGAACAAAACGATGGCGGCTATCTTCACGAGCTTGTTCGTACATGTCAAGAAGTGTTAAAGCAAGTGAAGCACTATGAAATCATTGCTCCGTTTTTGCAAGAGTTAGCGGGATATTATTGCGATTTGCAAGTGCATAAGCATGTGCGAGTAGATGAACGCGTTCCGCGGTTGGAGCAATGGTTTAAGCAATATAAAGATCATCTTCCACCAATGGAATGGTATGAATTTTCGGCATGCTCCGGTTCGACGCTAGGCATTTTTTGTTTGATTGCTTATGCGTTTACGGAATCATTTAATGAGGAAATGGCGTTGAAAGTGCGTAACGGTTATTTCCCATACATCCAAGGCTTACATATTTTGCTTGATTATTTCATTGACCAAGAAGAAGACCGACTTGGCGGGGATTTAAATTTTTGTTTTTATTATCCGAACGATTTAGTGCTATTGGAGCGGCTTTGCCATTTTATCGAAGAAGCCGATCGCCATGTAGGGCAATTGCCGCACGGAACGTTCCATCGCCTCATTCATCGCGGATTATTAGGATTGTATTTATCAGATGAAAAGGCAAGAAACCATTCGAACATTCGTCGGTTAGCGAAGCGTTTGCTTCGCGCTGGCGGTGTCGTTTCCCGCTTTTTTTACTGGAATGGACGCATGTATCGCGCGTGGCAAAAATAAAGGCTGCCTTCGTTTTTGGAGAGGCAGCTTTTTATCTTTTTTCTATCGCAACAATAAACGGCGGGTGATTGATTTGGTTGATGAACTGATAGCGCAATACGTGGGCACGTTGCTGGTCAATCGTTGCAACGTACGAAAGCACCGCATCCCGTTCGATCGCCCCTTCTGGGTGCCCATGGTAAATCACGAGTACAATGATTCCTTCTGGAACCATGATATCAAGCAGTTGCTCGACGGCGCGAATGGTGGACGCTGGTTTAGTGACAATTTGTTTATCGCCCCCCGGCAAGTAGCCAAGATTGAAAATTGCGCCTGTAATGCGCCCGTGAACGTGCGTTGGAATTTTTTCGATGAGCGTGTCGTGGCTCGCATGAAACAATGTCACTTGTTCATATACCGCGTGTTCTTGCAAACGTTTCGCTGTATTTTCGATCGCCTGTGTCTGAATATCAAAGCCGAATACGTGACCGTTTTTTCCTACTCGTTCTGCTAAATAAAGCGTATCGTGCCCGTTGCCGACGGTGGCATCGACAGCGATGTCTCCCGGTTGGACGGCGAGGTCAAGCAACGAGCGGGCGAACGGAAGAATGCGGGCAAGTTTCATCGGTGGATCGCCTCTTTTTTGTAATATCTTCCTTGATAGCTATTGCGTCGTTCCAATTCTGCATCAATGGCATTTAACACTTCCCATTTGTTCACGCTCCACATTGGGCCAATCATTAAATCAATCGGCCCATCGCCGGTAATGCGGTGAACGACCATTTCCGGCGGTAATATTTCTAACTGATCACAAACAAGCTGGACGTATTCATCGAACGATAAAAACTGTAACATTCCTTTTTCGTATTGTTTCACCATAGGCGTGCCTTTTAACAAATGCAATAAATGAATTTTAATGCCTTGCACATCAAGGTTTGCGACTGTTCTTGCGGTTTCCATCATCATGTCATAGTCTTCAAGCGGCAGTCCGTTAATAATATGAGAGCAGACGCGAATACCGTGTTTGCGAAGTTTGTTTACACCATCCACATAACATTCAAAGTCGTGGGCGCGGTTGATCAAAAGTGCGGTTCGTTCGTGAACCGTTTGTAGGCCAAGCTCGACCCATAAATATGTGCGGTCGTTTAGTTCCGCTAAATATTCCACGACATCGTCTGGAAGGCAGTCAGGACGTGTCGCAATCGATAAACCGACGACGTCGTCTAGCTTTAAGACGGTTTCATATTTTTCGCGCAACACTTCCACTGGCGCATGCGTGTTTGTGAACGCCTGAAAATACGCTAAATATTTTCCGTCTTTCCATTTCGCATGCATTTTTTCTTTAATGTCATGAAATTGGGTCACTAAATCATCGGCGCGGTTGCCAGCAAAGTCGCCAGAGCCGGCTGCGCTACAAAACGTGCAGCCGCCGTATGCGACCGTGCCGTCGCGATTCGGACAATCAAAGCCGCCGTCAAGGGCGACTTTAAATACTTTATGACCGAACGTTTGTCGCAAGTGGTAATTCCATGTGTGATATCGTTTATTGTCATTGCTATATGGAAAAGGGTTCATATTCATCATCATCGGGCGAGGAGACCCCGACTTCTAAGCGAGAGCGAAAGTCGGGGAGGAATCGCCCTTCCTCCTTTCAATCAATAATGTGCTCGCATGCTCCACTTTTTTTAGTTTCTTATCACTTGCCGAAGCATGGATTCTTGTGCCATCTAACAACCGAAAGTCGAAATATCCGCTACTTCTTCTGCCAAACACAAAACATTCTTGACGATTGTACAGAACTTTGTCAAATAGCTGAAACCCTTTGACAAACCGTTCCGCCTTATTGGCTTTCCTTGTTAATTACGATAGTTGTCATTTTAGCATTGTAGCACGATTAAGCGGAAAAATCGACTGTTTCCAATCATTAGCGTCATAATACGAAGAAGAAGTGCGCACATTAAAAATGGACAACGATTATTTTTCAGCTGGAGGGAATAAGATGGCGACGCGGCAATCAGTGGATGAGTTTTTACAACATTGTGAAGATGTGATTCGGTACGCTAAAGAGCAATACACAGAAGCGCAACGACAAGAGCATTACAATGATGAGGCGTATACGAATGCGCAGCAAATGCTCGAAAATGCAGTGAATGATTTAGCCCATTTCGCGTTAAGCTGCAACGCCCAGCAGCGCGAGCAATTGCATCGCATGCGTTTACAGCTGGAACAATTGCAAAATGACATGATTTTACTAGGTCATTAGGGGGGATATAATGAAAAAACGTTCAAAGCAAAACAATCCGGAACAAAAAACGAGAAACGGGATCAACAACGCCGATGACTTTGATCCAGTGAAGCAAGCGAAAGAAGCATACGAAGAGACCGGCGGACAGCCGCAAAAATCGAAACAACATATCGAGCAGTAATGTTTTAAAGAGCTTTCTACGATAGAAAGCTCTTTTTTGTATAACAGTAACCGCGCAATGGAAATTGCATAATAATGATAAAGCAATCGTATCGTTTTTAGCGAAAAGTGATTTTGCCGTCCCCTACTTGCAATGAACCGACAAATTTTTTAAAATATAAAATATAAAAATATTGCCAAATAACGGTGAAAAGGAGTAGTAGTGGGCATAACGGACTACAGAGAGTTGACGGCTGGTGCGAGTCAACCGAAGTTTGTTCACGAACTCGCCTTCGAGTTGCGGATGTGAACGGTCTTGTGCCTAGTAATGTTCGCCGTGAATCTGCGTTAAGGAAACGAGCGAGCGCGCCATTTTTGCGTGCTAAATTGGGTGGTACCGCGGGAAAATAGCCTCTCGTCCCTTTAAGAAGGGCGTGAGGTTTTTTGTTTAGCTTTGTACTGCATGAAAGAGGAGGAAAGAATATGAGCTTCAATCATCGCGAGATTGAGAAAAAATGGCAGGAGTATTGGGAAGAGAATAAGACATTTAAAACGACCGAAGAGGATGGAAAGCGAAAATTTTATGCGCTTGATATGTTTCCGTATCCGTCCGGCGCTGGCCTCCATGTCGGCCATCCAGAAGGGTACACGGCGACCGATATTTTGGCGCGCATGAAACGGATGCAAGGGTATAACGTATTGCATCCAATGGGGTGGGACGCGTTCGGTTTGCCAGCGGAGCAGTATGCGCTTGATACTGGCAACGATCCGGCCGAATTTACGAAAAAAAATATTGACAACTTCCGTCGCCAAATTAAATCGCTCGGTTTTTCGTATGACTGGGATCGCGAAGTCAATACGACCGATCCGAACTACTACAAATGGACACAATGGATTTTCTTAAAGTTGTATGAAAAAGGCTTAGCCTATATCGATGAAGTACCGGTCAACTGGTGCCCAGCGTTAGGAACGGTGCTTGCCAATGAAGAAGTGATCGATGGAAAAAGCGAGCGTGGCGGGCACCCGGTCATTCGTAAACCGATGAAACAATGGATGCTTCGCATTACCGCATATGCGGACCGCTTGCTTGAAGATTTGGAAGAACTTGATTGGCCGGAAAGCATTAAAGAAATGCAGCGCAACTGGATCGGCCGTTCAGAAGGGGCGCACGTCCACTTTGCGATCGACGGACATGAGGAAACGTTCACGGTATTTACGACCCGTCCAGATACGTTGTTTGGCGCGACATACGCAGTGCTTGCCCCTGAGCATCCGCTCGTCGAAAAAATTACGACGCCAGAACAAAAAGGGGCAGTAGAAGCATATTTACAACAAATTCAAAGCAAAAGCGATCTTGAACGCACCGATTTAGCAAAAGAAAAAACAGGGGTGTTTACAGGTGCGTATGCGATCAACCCGGTTAACGGCGAAAAATTGCCAATTTGGATTGCCGATTATGTGCTCATGAGCTACGGAACAGGCGCGATTATGGCAGTGCCGGCGCATGACGAGCGCGACTATGAATTTGCGAAAAAATTCAACTTGCCGATTAAAGAAGTCGTTGCCGGCGGTGACATTACAAAAGAAGCGTATACAGGCGACGGGCAGCATGTGAATTCCGATTTCTTAAACGGATTAAATAAAGAAGAAGCGATTAAAAAGATGATCGAATGGCTCGAAGCGAACGGAAAAGGGGAAAAGAAAGTATCGTATCGATTGCGCGACTGGCTGTTTAGCCGCCAGCGCTACTGGGGCGAGCCGATTCCGATTATCCACTGGGAAGATGGCACGATGACGCCGGTGCCGGAAGAGGAACTTCCGCTTGTGCTTCCGAAGACGGATGAAATTAAACCGTCCGGAACAGGCGAATCACCGCTTGCGAACATTGAAGAATGGGTCAACGTCGTTGATCCGAAAACAGGGAAAAAAGGACGCCGGGAAACGAACACGATGCCGCAATGGGCGGGAAGCTGCTGGTACTACTTGCGCTACATCGATCCGCACAACAGTGAGCAGCTTGCTGATCCGGAAAAGTTGAAAAAATGGCTTCCGGTTGATATTTACATCGGAGGGGCGGAACATGCCGTTCTTCATTTGTTATACGCGCGCTTCTGGCATAAATTTTTATACGACATCGGTGTTGTGCCGACAAAAGAGCCGTTCCAAAAGTTATTTAACCAAGGCATGATTCTTGGCGAAAACAACGAAAAGATGAGCAAATCGAAAGGAAATGTCGTCAATCCGGATGATATTATCGAAAGCCACGGTGCGGACACGTTACGTTTATACGAAATGTTCATGGGGCCTTTGGAAGCGTCGATTGCGTGGTCGACAAAAGGGCTTGACGGTGCCCGCCGCTTTTTAGATCGCGTCTGGCGTTTATTCGTCGAAGAAAATGGCGAGTTAAATCCGAAAATCGTCGAAAATCCGGAAACGGACACGCTTGAACGCGTTTATCATCAAACAGTGAAAAAAGTGACGGAAGATTACGAAGCGATTCGCTTCAATACCGCGATTTCGCAATTAATGGTGTTTATTAACGAAGCGTATAAAGCGCCAGTATTGCCAAAAGCATATATGGAAGGCTTCGTCAAATTGTTGTCGCCAGTTTGCCCGCACATTGCCGAAGAATTATGGGAAAAGCTAGGCCATACGAATACGATTGCGTATGAAGCGTGGCCGGCATACGACGAAGCGAAACTCGTTGAAGACGAAGTCGAGATCGTTGTGCAAGTCAACGGCAAAGTTCGGGCGAAAGTAAGCGTTCCGGCGGACGCTTCGAAAGAGCAACTAGAGCAAATTGCCATGGAAGATGCCAAAATTAAAGAACAAATTGAAGGAAAAACGGTGCGTAAAGTCATCGCTGTTCCTGGAAAATTAGTCAATATTGTTGCGAACTAAAAAAGTCCCCCACGATGAATAGTGGGGGCTTAAGAAAGGGGATTGGACCATGCAAGAAATAAAAGAGATTACAGCTGAAGAACTGAAAAAGAAACTCGAGAGTGGAGAGAAGCTAAATTTAATCGATGTGCGCGAAGAGGAAGAAGTGGCGCTCGGCATGATTCCAGGAGCAAAGCATATTCGAATGGGCGACATTCCGAACCGCTTAGACGAGTTCAATAAAGAAGAAGAATACATTTTCATTTGTCGTTCCGGCGCACGGAGCGGAAATGTGTGTTACTATTTGCAAGAAATGGGCTATAACGTATGCAACATGGCCGGCGGCATGCTCGCCTGGGACGGAGACATCATTCAACCATAAAAAAACGAAGCTTTGACGGCTTCGTTTTTTATTTGCAGGGTTTTATGGATAAGGAAAGAAATATAGGTTTAAGGGGGGAGGAACGTGTATAAAGTAAAATTGTTTGATGAAGAGCACGAGAAAGATTTAGAAGTTTCCGTCAATAAGTTTTTATCGGGATTGAAAGAAGGGCAGCTGATCGACATTAAGTATGATGTCGCCTTAATGGAATCGGAAGGTGAGCAAATTTATTGCTTCTCGGCGATGGTCATTTATCGAGCCTAACCAAAAAATGGCTAGGCTCGATTATTCAATGCATATTTGGCTGCATTTATTCCCGCAAGCCTTCCGGTGACGAGTGCGGCAGTAATGTTATAGCCGCCCGTGTAGCCGTGAATGTCTAAAATTTCGCCGCAAAAATAAAGCCCTTCCATCCGTTTCGACGCCATTTCTTTCGGGTGTATTTCCTTTACCGACACGCCGCCGCCGGTGACGAACGCTTTTTCCAGCGGCAACGTGCCGTGGACGTGAAACGTGAATTGCTTGCAGCTTAAGACAAACGCGCGCACTTTTTCGTGCGAAACCGTACTTGCTGGTGCTTGAGGATCGATGTCGTTTTGCTCTAGCAAAAATAATAAATACCGTTCTGGGAGCAGTCTTTTTAATACATTTTTGACCGCCTTTTTTGGCTCGCTCTTCATCGTGGCGATGATCTTTTGAAATAGCGCTTCTCCATTGGCATTAGGAAGCGCATCAATGCTCATCGTCACCGCATCTGCTTTTTTTAATTCTTTGACGACGAATTGGCTGCAGCGAAGCGCCGCCGGGCCAGAAATGCCAAAATGGGTAAAAATCATATCCATGCGATGCGTTACAATCGGTTTTCCTTTTTCGTTAAGGACGCTCAACGCCACATCGCGCAGCGACAACCCTTGTAGCGTGCGTGCTTCCACAAACGGCTCATGCGAAATAATCGGCACTTCTGTCGGAAATAACTCGGTCACGGTATGCCCTGCTTTTTCCGCCCATGCGTAGCCGTCCCCAGTTGAGCCGGTATGCGGTACCGATTTTCCTCCGACGGCAATAACGACGCTTGTGGCAGCGATAAATTCTCCCGTTTTTAATGTGACGCCGATCGTTTTTCCATCTTTGTATTCGACATCGGCAACAGGGCTGTTGAGACGAATATGTACCCCGAGCCGCTCAAGCTCATGAATCAATGCGCGGACAACGGATTGCGCATCGTCTGTCACCGGAAACATTCGACCGTGATCCTCTTCTTTGAGCTGAACGCCAAGCCCCTCAAAAAAGCGAATAATGTCTTCATTGTTAAAGACAGAAAACGCGCTATATAAAAACCGGCCATTCCCAGGGATATGCTTGATAAGTTCATCGACAGGCAACCGGTTTGTCACATTGCAGCGTCCGCCTCCAGAAATCGCAAGCTTGCGGCCGAGTTTGTGTCCTTTATCAAGCAAAAGCACGCTCGCTTTTTGCTCTCCAGCGGCAATCGCTGCCATTAATCCGGACGGTCCGCCGCCGATGACGATCACATCATACTTCACTTGCTCCACCAACCTTTCTTTCTCTATTATAGTCAAGAGAAGAAAATTTCTCGACTTTATTGTGAATGTGATAAAATACAGTAGTTATGAAAAGTTGCATTCTAGGGAAGGGATGTTATGTCATCTTCAAAATTGTTGCGAGGGACGTTTATATTGACCGCAGGGGTATTGCTATCGCGCATTCTCGGGCTCGTGTATGTCATCCCATTTTATCCGCTCGTCGGAAAGCAGGGCGGAGCGCTTTATTCGTATGGATATGTGCCTTACCAAATTTTTATTAGCCTTGCCACAGCGGGGGTACCGCTGGCAGTTTCGAAATTTGTCTCGAAATATAATGCGCTAGGGGAGTACCGCACCGGTTACCGGTTGTTCCGCTCAGGATTATTGTTAATGACGATTACCGGTATTGCCGCTTGTGCTATTCTTTATATGATCGCCCCATGGGTTGCTCCTTTTGTCATTGACAAACAGATAAAAGGAAATTCCGTTGCCGATGTTGTCACTGTCATTCGTGCTGTCAGCTTCGCTTTAATTATCGTGCCTGTCATGAGTTTAATTCGCGGGTTTTTCCAAGGGCATGAATCGATGGGACCAACGGCGGCGTCACAAGTGGTGGAACAGCTGATTCGCATCATTTTTTTGCTCGCGAGCTGTTATATTGTCTTGCGTGTGCTCCACGGTTCGCTTGTGACAGCGGTTAGCTTGGCGACGTTTGCGGCGTTCGTCGGCGCGCTAGGCGGGCTTGCGGTGCTCGTTTGGTATTGGTGGAAACGAAAAACGTATTTAACAGAACTGCTTGCACAAGACAGGGGGCAGCTTCACCCGCCGTTAAAAGACATGTATAAAGAATTAATTATGTATGCGGCTCCGTTTGTGTTTGTTGGACTCGCGACACCGCTTTATCAGCTCATTGACCAGTTTACGTTTAACCGGGCGATGGCGGCGATCGGGCTTGCGAAAATATCCGAAGAAGCATACTCGATTTTTAACGTATGGGCACAAAAGCTTGTTATTATTCCGGTGACGTTGGCGACTTCCTTCGGGTTAACTCTCATTCCAACGATTACGAAAGCGTATGTCGCTGGTGATCGGAAATCGTTGCGGAAATATTTAAATCAAACGTTTCAAGTCGTGATGTTTTTAACCGTCCCAGCGGTAGTGGGAATGGCGATTTTGGCGGAGCCGGTGTATGCGGCGTTTTACAGCTATGACCCGCTTGGAGGACAAGTGTTGCGCTGGTATGCGCCAGCAGCAATTTTATTTGCGCTATTTTCCGTAACGGCTGCGGTATTGCAAGGAATTAACCAACAGCGGTTTACCGTTGTTAGTTTGATGCTCGGATTGTTTGTGAAGCTTTTATTTAATACATTTTTGATTACGAGATTTGCGACTGTTGGAGCAGTATTAGCCACTACGTTTGGCTATTTCGTTTCTGTGACGTTTAATTTGTTCATCATTCAAAAATATACGAACTACCGCTATCGTTTTGTCATTCGCCGCACGATGTTAATTGGGATTTTTACGACGATCATGTCGGTAGTGGTAGCGGTCGTGTGGCATTTATGTGAGTGGCTGTTTCACTATCGTGGCGGTCGAATCGAATCGATCGCGATTGTCGCAATTAGCGCCGCAATTGGCGCCGGTGTTTATTGGTTCATGAGCGACCGGATCGGATTGCTTACTTCGTTATTTGGCAACCGTTTTGCTTTTTTGCAACGAAAAAAGAAGGCGGTTTCGTAGCCGGCCTTCTTTTGCATTCGTGTTAAAATCCATCTGTTGTATAAGGAATGCCTAGCTGCCGCTCGACGCGCTGCAACCGGCGGTTGAGGCGATTGATACGCTCTCCTTGCCGCTCAAGCGTTCTTTCAATACGATTTAAACGTTGCTCAATGTTTCCTGGATAGCTAGGGTAACCTCCTGGATAGCCGCTCGGCGTGCCCCCTGGTGCGCCACCTGGATATCCTGGGACACCTCCTGGGTATGCACCACTTGGTTGTTGTGGACGATAATCATACATGGGCAAATCTCCTTTCGTTTTTTTCTTAAGCATTGTATGCCTTATAGGGAATATGCGGACTAGACAAATGCCCAACCTACAAAATTTTCGTAAGGGGGAATTCCATTGAGTTTGCGAATTGATAAACTGCTGGCCAACATGGGATACGGGACGAGGAAAGAAGTGAAAAAGCTATTAAAATCGGGCGTTGTGAAAATTGATGATGTCATCGTTAAAGACCCGAAAACGCAAGTCAATCCAAATGAACAAGTCGTTATCGTATGGGGAGAAGAAGTCGAGTATAAGGAGTTTATTTATTTGATGATGAATAAGCCGCCGGGAGTCATTTCGGCAACGGAAGATGTGGAAGAAGAAACGGTCATTGATTTATTAGAAGAAGAGGATCGTGTGTTTGCACCGTTCCCAGTTGGACGGCTCGATAAAGATACAGAAGGGCTGTTATTGATTACGAATGATGGGCAGCTTGCTCATCAATTATTGTCGCCGAAAAAGCACGTGCCGAAAACGTATTTTGCGGTCATTGACGGGGAAGTGACGGAAGCGGATGTGGAAGCATTTCGTCGCGGCGTTATTCTTGATGACGGCTATGAAACAAAGCCAGCGGAGCTTGTCATTTTAAAATCCGGCCTCCGTTCCGATGTAGAAGTGACGATTACAGAAGGGAAATTTCATCAAGTGAAACGGATGTTTCAGGCGGTTGGAAAGCGGGTCGTGTATTTAAAGCGGATTCAAATGGGACCGTTGTCGCTTGATCCAACGCTTGAATTAGGAGAATATCGCGAGTTGACGGATGAAGAAGTGGAATGTTTAAAACAATTCATGCCGTCTGACACAAAAAAAGGGAACCTTTGAACAGGTTCCTTTTCTATATCGAATCTGATTTTTTCCGGTATGTTGAGGCTAACCGTTTGCTCTATAACCTCTCACCTTTTTCTCTCATGACCTACTTTAAGAGGACATTCTCACCTTCTTGTTGGTTACTGTCCATTTGCCTTTGCTTGGGCTGCGAACCAGGTCATTATATGCTAACACGTTCAAATCACGCTGAATCGTCCGTGGAGTGATGCCGAATTCATCAACGAGTTCCTGTGTTGTCACGGTGCCTCTTTCGCTGATAAACATGTAAACAGACTTAATCCGTGTTAGCATCCGATGAGTCGAAGGTTTCAAAAGACCACTCCCTATCCTTACGTAATTCGCATGGCACAACATCATCGCTGCTTCTAAGATGAGAGATTATTTTGCTATTTCTTTTTACTACTATTTTACACGAAAAGGGAGAGAAAATGCTACACTTTCGCTTAGATTTACGAAATATTTCAACATTTTTAATGAATTTGTAACAAAAGAAAAACCCTAGTTGCTTTTGACATTTTTCGGTTTTCTATGGTACGTTGGCAAAGGAGAAAAGTCGAGAAGGAGGGATTGGATGACGACGATCCATTGGATGGAAGAAGTCATGAAACGAAAAGAAGCGTTGCTTCGCGATACAAGACAATTGCTGCAAATTCCAAGCGTGCTCGATGAAACGAGCGCAACCGAAAAAGCTCCATTTGGAAAAGGAATTGATGATGCTTTACAATTTTTGTTAAGAATAGGACATGAAGAAGGATTTAGCGTCAAAAACGTTGACGGCTTTGCAGGACATGTAGAAATGGGAAGTGGAGAAGAATTGCTCGGCATTTTATGCCATGTCGATGTCGTTCCTCCGGGGGACGGATGGACGAGCGACCCGTTTGCCGCAGAAATTCGTGACGGAAAAATATATGCGCGCGGAGCGATTGATGATAAAGGCCCGACGATGGCGGCATTTTATGCGATGAAAATCGTAAAAGAACTCGGCTTGCCGCTGAGTAAGCGGGTGCGCATGATTATCGGCACTGACGAAGAAAGCGACTGGCGCTGCGTTGATTATTATTTCCAGCACGAAGAAATGCCATCGATGGGCTTTGCGCCAGATGCGGATTTTCCGATTATTTATGCCGAAAAAGGGATTGTTGATCTTGCTCTGCAACAAACGAGAACTAGCGGAAGCGATGGCGGAGAACTCATGTTGCAGTCCTTTCGTTCTGGCCGCCGATATAATATGGTGCCGGATGCGGCGGAAGCTATATTGCACGGTACACACGAACGTATAGTAGCAGTGGAGCAGCAATTTCAACGCTTTTTAGCAGAAAATGATGTCAAGGGAAAAGCGGTTATGCAAGCGGAGACAATCACTCTTCAATTCGAGGGAGTTTCTGCTCATGCGATGGAGCCGGAGCACGGAAAAAACGCTGGTTTGTATGCAGCAAGTTTTTTAGCAACTCTTTCGCTAGATGAAGATGCTCGGTCGTTTGTGCAATTGCTAGAGCGCCTCCATAGCGATTCGCGCGGAAAAAAACTTGGCATTGCGTATCGTGATGACATTACCGGTGATCTTACGGTCAACGTCGGCATTATGTCATACACGAAAGCAGACGGTGGAACGATCGGGATCAATTTACGTATTCCGGTCACAAATAACATAGAGGAAACGAAGCAGACGATTGAGGCTGTTGCTGCGCAGTATGGATTTTCAACTAAGCATTTTAGTTATTCCAAGCCGCACCACGTCGACAAAAACCATCCGCTCATTCAAACGTTGCAACGCGTCTACGAAGAGCGGACGGGAGAACGCGCGGAACTGTTGTCGATTGGCGGCGGGACGTACGCCCGTTCTTTACAAGCTGGCGTCGCGTTTGGCCCGCTGTTTCCAGGGAGACCGGATGTCGCGCATCAAAAAGACGAATATATTATCATCGATGATTTATTAAAGGCAACCGCTATTTATGCGCAAGCGATTTATGAGCTTGCGAAGTGAAAATCTTTCCAAAATATGTTACAATCGAAACGAAGGACCGCTCGATGTCGGGCGGTGTTTTTTCTGAAAGGATGTGGGGACCAATGGAAATCGTAGTACGCCGCGGCGAAGCACCACTAAAAACAATTTTTACGCTCTTTTATTTTTTTACTTTTTTTGGATTTGGCTCGCTTTTTCCGCTTTTGTCGGTGTATTTAAAAAGCGAGGTGGGCTTGTCTGGAACACAAATCGGCACGATTATGTCGATTAGCCCGATTATCATGATTTTCATCCAGCCGCTTTGGGGAATGATTAGTGACTATACGAGAAAGCCAGTGCCGGTGTTGGCCACAGCGCTTGTTGGTACAGCGCTAGCGGGACTATTGTACGCTTCTGTTCAGCAATATGTGTGGATTATCATCGCTGCTGCGCTATTATCCTTTATGCAAAGCGCTGTCGTTCCGCTTTCGGACAGCATCACGTTAAATTATGTCCAAAAAACAGAAGGAAACTACGGCTCGATCCGGTTATGGGGTGCCATCGGTTTTGCCGTATCGGTGTTGGTCGGCGGCTGGCTGTCGGAAACATTTTCGCTCGGCATCATTTTTTACGTATTTGCTTTTATTTTGCTGCTTTCCGCCATTCTTGCGTGGAAGCTGCCGCGTGAGAGTCAGCCGATGCGGGTCGAAATTAAGCGAGGGATCAAACAATTGTTCCAAATCCCTGCCTTTGTCTTATTTTTAGCGGTGACGTTTCTTGTTTTCGGCCCGATTTATGCGAACAACTTTTATTTCGGTGTATTTGTTAAAGAGATCGGTGGAACGTTGACGGGGGTCGGTCTTGCTTTTTTGCTCGCGGCCGGAAGCGAAGCACCGTTTATGAAAGTGGTTGATCGTCTGCTTCGCCGCTATGGAATGCTTCCCATTTTAGCGTTTGCAGCGACGATTTCCGCCCTTCGCTGGCTGTTTTACTATTTTGAACCGTCGCTTGGGCTCGTTTACGCGACAACGATTGCTCAAGGATTTTCTGTCGGGCTGTTTATTCCAGCCGCGCTTCAATATGTTCGTGACATTTCTCCTAGTGGGGTGAGGGTAACGGCTGTTTCTCTCTATTCCGCAGTGGGCAACGGTGTAGGGAGCTGGTTTTGCACGTTTGTTGGCGGCTATATTTTAGAGCGTAGCCACATCGGTGCGGTTTACTTATTTTTCAGCGTATTAACGTTTATTGGTCTAGCGATTTTAGGCGTTTTAATGATGACGCATCGGAAAAAAACGTAAAATAGGAGATAATGATGGTGTGATCGCTGGAGGGAAGAATGATGAAACAAGCGCATTATTTTATTGCGGTTCCGTTAACGGAGGAAATCAAAAAGAAGCTTGCACAATGGCGCAATGAAGCAGCGCCGCGGTTTCCGTTTCGCGCGTGGGTGCATCAAGAAGATTATCATATTACGTTAGCCTTTTTAGGCGCGGCTTCTGCTGAGCAACGGCAAGCGGTTTGTGAAGCGGTGGCGGCCGTCTGTAACAACCACGCGCCATTTTCTTTGACGTTAAAAGAAGTAGGGACGTTCGGGGTTCCGTCTGCCCCGCGCATTTTATGGCAAGGAATCAAGCGAGAAGAAGCGTTATGGTCGTTGCGGCACGACGTATATGAGGTGTGTCGGGCGATCGGCTTTTCGTTAGATACGCGTCCGTTTGCGCCGCATATTACGATCGCCCGTAAATGGGAAGAGGAAAAGCCGTTTCGTTTAAACGAACTGCCAAATGCGGTGGAAGGAAGCATGTTAGTGAACGAGATTGTGCTTTATCAAACGCATCTTGACCGGTTACCGAAATATGAGGTTATTGCTTCTTTTTCGCTTGACCGATGATGGCAGGCTGTTGTTCGTCCATGATTTGTGGTTTTGATAAGGAAGAAGACTAATTTCGGGGGTCACGATCGTGGGTCAACTCATCAAATTGCAAGATTACATTTCTAGATATGAAACGGACGTCTATCGCTACGCAAGCGAATTTATTCGCCTTAAGAAAAAGCAATGGGAGAGAATAAAAGAAGAATGGGAAAGCGGGGAAGTGGACGCACCTGCTCCTTTCGATTCATCACAGGAATGGTTGGAAGAGAAGCGTTCGTTTTTGCAAACGGTAAAACGATGGCTGAAGCGGTCCGACACGAACAAACAGGAAGAAGCAAGTGAACCTGTACTGCACGAAGAAGATCGCTTTTTCTCCTTTTTGTTTGTCACTGAGCCGAAAACGGTCGACGAGTTGAAATTGTTATTTCTCGAAAAAGTATTTCAGTTGCAGATGAAATGGGCAAGCTCAACCGTCAAATATGAGTCGATCGTCGATAAAAAATTTTATTACGAAGAAACACTTAAATATTTTCTACAACGGTTTCCCGATACGTATTTATGTTTATATAGGCCGGTTTTTTTAGTGAAAAGTGCTCCGGTGGAACTTGACATTATTTTGTTAAGCCCGACAGCGACGTGGTGTGTGACATTTGCCGAAGGCGAAATTATTGTCGGCTCCGCGGATCGGTTTTGGACAGAAATGACGAAAGACGGAGAGAAAAAGCTCGTGAATCCGCTCATTTCGCTTTATCGGACAGAAAAAATTGTCACCGATTTATACGAGCGATACGCGATCGAGCTACCAGTAAAAAAAGTCGTGCTCAACCGCGGTGGCTATCTTGATTACCGATATGCGCCGAGCGATGTGCAGCTCATTGATAAGCGGCATTACGACCAATGGTTTGCTTCGCTCAGAAGTTTAACCGCTCCATTAAAGCACGTGCAGCTGAAAGCGGCCTCTCATTTACTTCAACACTGCTATAGCCATTACTATGAACGGCAATGGCAAGAGGAAGAGTAATGGAACGAACATCGGTAAAAGCTTATCTTAACACAGAACGTGGAGCTTAGTCGACTCCGGCAGAAAAGCGAGGAATATCGCTGTTTTAACTGGTTTTTATTCGTTAATCAACATGCAATGATAGCGAACGCTCACGAAACAATGGAGGTGGTGGGGTGCTGACGGTTCATCGGACGTTTGAGGCATATTTAGATGCGATGGAAACAATCACGATTTTAGTGCCGAAATCGTATTGCCAAGGGATGGTTCAATCGTTTACGATTCAAAAACCGAACGGGGAGCGATGCGGTTTACGGGTCACGAAACGAGAAGACTTATGGACGAGTATTAAATATGAATGCACCCCTGATTTTCTCGTTGAGATTGGAAAAAATTATTTGATTTATGAAGAGCATGGAGCGTTTACTGATTTGCAAATGGGTGCTGTCATCCGAACGAAAGAATTTGACGAACAATTTTATTATGACGGTCAAGACCTTGGTGCTACTTACACAGCACATGCAACGACGTTTAAGCTTTGGGCGCCTACGGCAACAGAAGCGAAAGTAAAGCTCATCGACGAAAAGGCAGGAAAAGAGGAGCAAATTCCGTTACAGCGCAGCGAAAAAGGCGTATGGACAGTGACGGTTTCCGGTGATCTTGACGGCATTTACTATACGTATTTAGTGTGCATCAACCTCGTTTGGCGCGAAGCGGTCGACCCGTATGCCGTTGCGGTTTCGCTCAATGGGGAGTATGGCGTGGTTGTCGATCTTGAAAAAACGCGCTTGCCGAAACCGGTGCTGCCGCCACTTTTCGCGCCGGTAGATGCGATCATTTACGAAATGCATATTCGCGATTTTACTGTAGATTGTCATAGCGGCGTCGTTCATAAAGGAAAATATTTAGGGCTCACAGAACTTGGCACGATCGGGCCGAATGGTACGGTTACTGGGCTTTCCTATTTAAAAGAGCTTGGCATTACCCATGTTGAGTTGCTTCCGTTTAACGATTTTGCCGGGGTGGACGAACGAACCCCGGAAAAGGAGTATAACTGGGGCTATAATCCGCTCCATTATAACGCGCCAGAAGGAAGCTATGCGACGAATCCGGCTGACCCTTATGTTCGCATTCACGAATTAAAACGGGCGATCCGCGCACTGCAGCGTGAAGGAATTCGCGTCATTATGGACGTCGTCTATAATCATGTTTACATTCGCGAGCAATCGTCGTTAGAAAAAATTGTTCCTGGCTACTACTTTCGCCATGACGCATACGGCATGCCGTCCAACGGAACGGGCGTCGGCAACGATCTCGCTTCCGAGCGCAAAATGGTTCGGAAGTTGATTGTCGATTCGGTTCGGTTTTGGCTCACGGAGTATGGCGTAGACGGGTTTCGTTTTGATTTAATGGGCATTTTAGATATAGAAACGATGCAGGCAGTGGAAGCGGCTGTCCACGCTATCGATCAATCCGCTCTTTTGCTTGGCGAAGGTTGGGATTTGCCGACCCCTTTGCCACCGGAGAAAAAAGCGAGGATTCAAAATGCGAGCAGCCTTCCGACGATCGCCTATTTTAATGACCGGTTTCGTGATCATGTCAAGGGGAGCACGTTTAACATCGCAGAACAAGGATTTGCGCTCGGAGACAATGCACATCGTGAACAAATGAAACAAGCCATTCAAGGAAGCAACGATTTGTTTTCGCATCCGACGCAAACGGTCAATTATGTTGAATCGCACGACAATCATACGCTTTGGGACAAAATGAGCGTAGCCAATCGCCATGAAGGCGAAAACGTCCGAAAAAAGCGTCAGAAATTAGCGACGGCCATCACGTTATTGTCGCAAGGCATTCCGTTTTTGCATAGCGGGCAAGAGTTTTACCGCACAAAGCAAGGAGTGGAAAACAGCTATAACGCTTCGGATGACATCAACCGGATCGATTGGAAGCGAAAAAGCGAGCACGAAGAAGATGTGCGCTATGTTCAAGGCTTGATTCGCTTACGGAAATGGCACGGCGCATTTCGTTTGCGGACGGCGGCAGAAGTGAGCCATCATCTGTTGTGGCTCGAGCCAGTGCCGCCAACGGTGATCGCCTTTCATCTTCGCGAGGTGCAGGCGTACGGGCCGTGGAGAGACATAGTTGTCATGCATCATAACGAAGAAAAAAAGGTGGCGATTGCGCTTCCCGATGAGGAAATGTGGCACGTCGTATGCGATGAAACAATAAGCGGGGTTGTTCCGTTTCGTTCCGTAAAAAAAGAAATCGAGCTGCAAGGAATCGGTACGGTGGTGCTTGTGAAAGGACTGACTTGACGAGAAAAGCATATCGCATATAAAATCTAGTAAGACAGCTATTGTCTGAATACGCGCTCAGGTGATTGCTGTCTCTTATTTTTTTTATGAGTTGAAGGTGAACTTGCTTGGAACAGGTACTGGGAAAGGAGTGGGAGATCACTCCTGCTGGTGGAGCTACTGGAGATGCATATGTTGCTGAATATGACGGACGAAAATTATTTTTAAAACGCAACTCTTCCCCCTTTCTCGCCGTTTTGTCAGCGGAAGGAATCGTTCCGAAACTCGTCTGGACAAAGCGAATGGAAAATGGCGATGTCATTACAGCCCAGCAATGGCTCAATGGGAGAGAACTAAAACCGCACGATATGGGAAGCGAACAAGTCGCAAGTTTACTGCGGAAAATTCACCGTTCGCAAGATTTAGCAGAGATGTTGCGAAGGCTAGGGAAAACACCACTTTTGCCGCAGGCGATGATCGAAAAGCTAGAACGGATGTTGCAGCAATGGCGTGATGAGCCGTTGGTCACGCAAGCGTTTGCTTGGTTAACGCAACAACTTCCTTCGCTTCGCTGCGATGAGTTTGCCGTTTGTCATGGCGATATGAATCATAATAACTGGTTGCTTTCTGAGGACGGCCGGCTGTATTTGATTGATTGGGACGGAGCGTTAATTGCTGACCCAGCGATTGATATTGGAATGTTGTTATATGCTTATATTCCGAAAGAAAAATGGGAAGATTGGCTTCAGTTTTACGGCTTGGAATTGACGCACGATTTACATCTTCGCATGAAATGGTATACGATTGTGCAAACGTTATATGCGCTTGTGTGGCAGAAAGAAAAACAGACGGAAAAAGAAGTGCAGCAATCGCTACACTTCTTAAAAACGGTGCTATTTTCTACGTGAGCTGGTCGACCCACTCAGATAGTTGTTGCTGATGGGCGGAAATATGTGAATCTAAGTCAGCGCTATATTTTCCTGCTTGACCATAATCGTAAATGGAAGGTAATACATTTTTTACTTGTTGTTCAACTTGTCCGTTTCCCATTAACGATTTTGCAAGCCGTTCGATTTGTTCGCACTCGGACACGGTGCCGCAACAATCGGTTTGATGGTTCGATAAAATGTCTTTGAGCACGGTCATTTGATGTTCATGATTTAAAGGCATATACACTCACCCTTTTTTCTTTACTATGTGTGAAAAATCATCGTTTTATGCCAACAGTCGTCGCCACGGCTGTTTTTCTTTTTCGTGCTTGCGCGGCTATGATGCTTCATGATATCGTTGACAACGATGATAAAGAAATTGAGGTGTCTGTATGCGTTTACGAAACAAACCTTGGGCGAAAGAAAAAATTGCAGCTTATCCACAATATATCATTCCGAATCCGGGACAATACAAAGGCAGATGGCATGGGCTATTCGGAAATCATCAGCCAATCCATATTGAAATCGGTACGGGAAAAGGACAGTTTATTACGGGGATGGCGAAAGCGAATCCGCATATTAATTACATCGGCATCGAGCTTTACGAAAGCGTCATTGTTTCCGCTTTAGATAAACTCATCGAGCATGATTTACCGAACTTGCGGCTATTGAATATGAACGCGAAAGATTTGTCGAACGTATTCGCGGCTGGCGAAGTAGAGCGCATTTATTTAAATTTTTCCGACCCGTGGCCGAAAAAACGCCATGAAAAGCGGCGTTTAACATACCGCTCGTTTTTAGAGTTGTATGAGCAAATTTTAGTGGATGAAGGGGAAATTCATTTTAAAACCGATAACCAAGGGTTATTTGAATATTCGCTCGTCAGCTTCTCGCAATATGGGCTTGTGTTAACGTTCGTGAGTTTAGACCTTCATCATAGCAATTTTGTCGGAAACATTATGACTGAATATGAAGAAAAATTTGCGGCAAAAGGAAATCGAATTTACCGCTGTGAGGCGAAGTATCCAGCGAAAAAACGATAAAGATGTCTCTTTAAGAAGAGGCATCTCTTTTTCATTTTCGAAATATTCGAGGAAATGATACACTACTATTTGAGGTGATGGGAAATGGAACAATTGCAAGTAGGCGATGTAACGATTACATGGTTAAACGGAGGGGTAACGCATTTAGACGGTGGAGCGATGTTTGGCGTCGTGCCAAAGCCGCTCTGGTCGAAAAAATATCCGTGCAATGACAACAACCAAATTGAGTTACGTACGGACCCGCTCTTACTGCAAGTAGACGGTCATTGCATACTGATTGATGCAGGCATTGGCAACGGAAAGCTGTCGGATAAGCAAAAACGCAACTTTGGCGTCACAGAAGAATCCGAAGTAGAACAGGCGCTGCGCGAGGTAGGATTAACGCCGCACGATATCGATTGGATCTTAATGACGCATATGCACTTTGATCATGCGTGTGGGTTGACGAAATGGGTCGGGGACAAGCTCGTATCCGCTTTCCCGAACGCTCGAATTGTTACCTCTCAAGTGGAATGGGACGAAATGCGGCAGCCAAATATTCGCTCGCGCAACACGTATTGGAAAGAAAACTGGGAAACGATTGTTGACCAAGTCGTGACGTTTACGGAGGAATTTGCGGTTGTTGGCGGTGTAAAAATGGTGCATACCGGCGGCCATAGCGATGGCCATTCGATCGTCGTGATCGAATCAAAAGGCGAAACGGTCGTTCATTTAGCAGACTTAATGCCGACGCATGCGCATCAAAACGTGCTATGGGTGCTCGCTTTTGACGATTATCCGATGACATCGATCGCCCAAAAGCAAAAATGGATTCCGTACGCGATTGAAAAACGAGCATGGCTGACGTTCTACCACGACGCCTATTATCGGGCGCTAAAATGGGACGAGAATGGGGAGATCATGGAAAGCATCCAGCGAAAACGGGAATAAACGGGCGGTTCAAACGCCCTTTTTTACAACCTACTCGTTTCAATAACCGTCCCTGTATAGGCGTCGATGATAAACTCATATTGCTCCTCGCTGCGGCAAATGCCACCTTTATACACGTTGTATACAATCCCGTCTTTTTCGTACGTTTCCGGAGCCGTTTGAATCCATGAGCCGCTGATTGGTCCAGCATGTTCAAACGCCTTTTTCGCCAGCGCGAGCGCTTTTTCGGATGAAATTAATTGGTGTTGGCGTAGCGACTGAACCGCATAGGCAACGGTGAACCCAGCAGCTGCACCGGCGATAAATGCTCTCCAATTCATCATTTTCCCTCCAAAATAAATCGCTTTTCATTTAGTATACCTAATTTTCCATCATAGCATAGACTTTTCATTCATTAGAAACTGTTGTTCATAGTCAGAATAAGATGTTGGAGTATGATAAGAAATTTTATAATAATTTGACCGAATAAAAATGTAAGAATAAAATATATAATAAGAACAATGAAACAAGTATGTTTGGGAGAAAGGAGATGAGTTTATGGGTACGATGGGGTTTGCAGACGACCAAGCAAATGTTGTGATAAAGGCAACAAGCAAGTTATCTAGTCGTGGACAAATCGTCATCCCGATTGAAATACGGAAGACGCTAGGTCTCATAGAGGGCGATGATTTAACATTCATTTTAAATAAAGATGGGGAAATTAAGGTAGAAGTCTTAAAGAAACAACGTTTATCGGAATTATTCGGCATTTTAAAAACGAATAAGCCATTTCAACCAGTTGATGAAGTGCGAAAAGAAGTGTATCGGAACATGGCGGAGAAGGAATTAACGGACAGGGAGGAAGGGTAATTGGCGCGGAAGCTTTGGATAGATACGAATGTGATCATTCGGATTATAACGGGCGACCCAACAGAGTTAGCAGAAGAAGTGGGAGAAATGATTCAAAAAGTAGAGGATGGGGAATTGATTTTGCGCCTAACTCCCTTGGTTGTAGCTGAATGCTGCTGGGTATTAGCATCTTTTTATGAAGCAGACCCTAAAGATATTTCGGATGCCCTGATCAAATTCACGAATAGTATCGGAGTGGAAACGGAAGAAAAATCGGTCGTTCAACAAGCGCTTCAGGATTACGCCGAAAAAAATGTTGACTTCATTGATGCCTATATCGCAGCACACGCGAAAGCGAATCCGCCTGAGGATGTCGTCACATGGGATAAGCACTTCAAACGATTGGATATCCGTCATGATCGACCGAGGAACTGGTAAAGGAATTCCGTGTAGTTAGTAACGATGAGAAAAAGGGGTAGAAGCTATGAACGTGGAAACGCTTCAGTTATTTAAAACGTTGACAGAATTGCCAGGAGCGCCTGGTAATGAGCATGCGGTTCGGCAATTTATGCGAAGAGAATTGGAAAAGTATGCAGATGAAGTCGTACAAGATCGACTTGGCGGCATTTTTGGCGTGAAGCGCGGCGATGAAAACGGCCCGGTGGTGATGGTCGCAGGACATATGGATGAAGTTGGATTTATGGTCACTTCCATTACCGAACATGGAATGATTCGCTTTCAGCCGCTGGGCGGATGGTGGAATCAAGTGCTGCTTGCACAGCGCGTACAAATTATCACCGATCACGGCCCTGTCATTGGTGTCATCGGTTCCATTCCACCACATTTGCTTCAAGAAGAGCAGCGAAATAAACCGATCGACATTCAACATATGCTCATCGATGTCGGAGCCGACGACCGTGAAGACGCTCAAAAGATGGGCATTAAGCCAGGGCAACAAATTGTGCCGATCTGTCCGTTTACGCCGATGGAAAACCCGAAAAAAATTTTGGCGAAAGCGTGGGATAACCGATACGGTTGCGGGCTCGCGATTGAGTTGTTGAAAGAGTTGAAAAACGAAACGTTGCCAAACATTTTATATTCCGGAGCAACTGTTCAAGAAGAGGTCGGATTGCGTGGCGCCCAAACGGCTGCCAACATGATTCAGCCAGATATTTTCTTTGCGCTCGATGCAAGTCCGGCCAACGATATGACTGGGAGCCAAAAAGAATTCGGTCATCTTGGCAAGGGGGCGCTCGTTCGCATTTATGACCGCTCGATGGTGACGCATCGAGGCATGCGCGAGTTCGTATTAGATATGGCCGAAACGCATCGCATTCCATACCAATTTTTTATTTCTCCGGGAGCAACAGACGCAGGGCGCGTACATATCGCCAACAGCGGAATTCCTTCAGCAGTCATCGGCATTTGTTCCCGCTATATTCACTCGCATGCTTCGATTATTCACGTCGACGACTACGCAGCGGCGAAACAGCTCTTAATCGAGCTTGTTAAAGCATGCGATCGCTCGACTGTTGAGGCGATTCGCCAAAATAGTTAAAGATTCGGGAAGGGATGAGAAGCATGATGATTGCCGTAGGGACGACGAACCGAGCGAAAGTAGCGGCCGTTGAAGCGGTGTTTGCCGATGAATGCGATCAGATCGTGCCGGTTGCCGTCGATTCGGGAGTAGCGGCGCAGCCGTTTTCCGATGAAGAGACGCGGATGGGGGCGATCCACCGTGCTAAACAGGCGTGCGCTAAAGCTCAGGCTGATGTCGGCATCGGTTTAGAGGGCGGCGTCGTCGAAATGGACGGCGCGCTATGGGTATGCAATTGGGGGGCACTTGTTGACCGGAACGGTACAGTAATATGTGCCGGTGGCGCCCGTTTTCCTTTGCCTTGTGAAGTAGCGGAAGAAGTGCTGAACGGCAAAGAGTTGGGCGAGGTTATGGATGAATACACTGGGAAGCGGAATATCCGTCAAAAAGAAGGAGCAGTCGGCGTTTTTACAAATGGGCATGTCAATCGAACAGATATGTTTTGTCACATCGTCAAACTATTAGCAGGGCAATACGAATTTTTTGTCAAAGCGAACGATTCGCGCTATGATTAGGAAAAAGAAAGAAAGGGGACTATGTATGAAAACTATCGAAACAGCAGCGCAATATGAAGAGATCAAAAATACGAAAAAGGCTATTTTCGTTTTTTCGGCGGATTGGTGCCCAGATTGCCGGTTTATCGCGCCGGTTTTGCCGGAAATTGAACAGACGTTTTCGGATTACGAGTTTTATTATGTCGATCGTGATCAATTGCTAGATGTTTGCCAAGCAGAAAATGTTTTTGGCATTCCAAGCTTTATCGCTTACGACAACGGAAAAGAACTCGGCCGTTTTGTCAGCAAAGACCGAAAAACGAAAGAAGAAATTGAGCAGTTTATTCGCGGATTGTAGCGAGGGAGCTGTACATGAAATTGGACAGCAAAAGAATAGCGGAAGAAATCGAAAAACGATTGGCGCGAAACGATTGGACGTTTCGCTTCGACAGCAAAAAAGATACGTTGCGCATTGAAGATCGCCGCACAAAAAAAGGAGTCACCGTTTCCTTGCCTGGCATTATTGCCAAATGGGAAGAAAAAAAGGACGGGGCGATTCAAGAAGTCGTGTACTACATCGAGCAAACGTTGCACACGATGCATGAGGCGCATACGTTATCCGGAAAAGAAAAAGATATTTATCCTGTCATTCGCTCCACCTCGTTTCCGACGGAAACAAGCGACGGCATTCCGCTTATTTACGATGAACATACAGCGGAAACGCGAATTTACTATGCGCTTGATTTAGGAAGTGCCTATCGGCTTATTGACAAAAAGCTCGTCGAACAGGAAAATTGGGATGTTCACCGAATGAAAGAAATCGCCCGCTTTAACGTTCGCTCGCTCGACGTGAAGGTTAAAGAAGATACAGTGGCAGGAAACACGTTTTATTTTGTCAATACGAATGACGGATATGATGCAAGCCGCATATTAAACGTGCCGTTTTTGGAGAAATTTTCGAAAAATATCAAAGGAACGATGGTGCTCGCAGTGCCTCATCAAGATGTGCTAGTGATTGCCGATATTCAAAATGAAACGGGATATGATGTGCTTGCGCAGCTGACGATGAGCTTTTTCGCAAGCGGCCGCGTGCCGATTACCGCATTATCCTTTTTGTATAAAGACGGTGGATTAGAACCGATTTTCATCTTAGGCAAAAATCGTCGCAAACGATAAACAGGGAAAGGAAGCAAAACGATGAACGTATTTTACAATCGCGATGGAATTGGTGATGTATTGCTTGTTTCTTTAAAACCAATTGACCCAGAAAAACGTACGTTTGAGAGAAAGGGAGATGTTGTTCGCATTTTTGATGAAACAACGAATGAAACAGCGGGATACAACATTTTTAATATTTCTCAATATGATGCTGTCATTGGAACTGGTACAGTGGAGGCAAACGACGAACTTGTGGGTGTGATCAACGATTTGTTAGTGAAAAACGGTTTTACGGAAAAAATAGAAGCTGATTTTTCGCCAAAGTTTGTCGTCGGGTATGTTAAGGAAAAACAAAAACATCCAAATGCGGATAAATTAAGCGTTTGCCAAGTGGACGTTGGAACAGAAGTGCTGCAAATTGTATGCGGAGCGCCGAACGTAGAGGCGGGGCAAAAAGTAGTAGTGGCAAAAATCGGTGCAGTCATGCCGAGCGGTCTTGTCATTAAAGAAGCGGAATTGCGTGGCGTTCCTTCGTACGGCATGATTTGCTCTGCCCGCGAGCTTGAACTGCCAAACGCTCCGCAAGAAAAAGGCATTCTCGTGTTGCCTGATGAATACGAAGTCGGGCAGCCTTTTACGGAATAACGATCACAGGGTCACTAGAATCCAATCTAGTGACTTTTTTTCTAAAGTTGGTAAAATAGAGAGTTGAAAAGAGAATAGAAAGAGTGGAATTTAGATGAAATGGCTAAAACGGCTTATTCGTTATTTTTTCCAAGAAGAAGAGGAAAGGAAGTTGCCGGACCAAGGAGATTCGCCACCTCCAACATCGACGCCAGAGTTAGACGTAAAAGTGGCATATCAATATCCGTCTGGGAAATTTCGCTTCCCGCTTATTCCTGACGAATTATCGTCGCAGCGTTCGTATGATATGCCTGCTATGTTAGAAGAAGCAATAGAAATAACACCGAACCGACGCACGGCCGCCTCCGAGAAACGCCCGTTTCGGCCGACAGAAGTGCCGTCGCCTGTTTACGGATATAAGGCGCGTCCAAAACCGTCGGAAACGGCGAACGACGAATCGGAGCGGCTTTTCTCTTCTGATTCGGTCGAAATGGATTTCTCGCCAAATGAGGTTGAAATGAACCTCTTGCCAACGGAGAAGGAAACAACGATCGATGAACAACAGGAGGAGCACTTTTTCGAAGAAGTGGTACAAGAAAGTGAAGAAGAACGACCGCTTTCGCTAGAGGAAGAAACCGCCCCAGAAAACGAAGCCGGTTTGGCAGCACCGACGCAAAAACAAGAAGCACCGAAAACGGAAGAACGAAAAACGCCGTCGCGCATTCCATACAATGTGATGATGTTGAAACAAGACCGAAAAAAATTGGAAGAAAAGAAAAAAGAAGCAGTGGATTCTCGCTACCGCTTCCCGCCGCTTGATTTGTTGCAGCCACCGCAAGCAAGAAAAGAAGTGGACGAGCGATGGTTACATGAACAACGGCAACGATTGGACGAAACGTTCCAAAACTTCCATATCGGTGCGAAAGTGGTCGGCATTACCCAAGGACCGACGGTGACGCGGTTCGAAGTTCAGCCGGCACCGGGCGTAAAAGTAAGTAAAATTACGAGCCTCGCCGATGATATAAAGCTGAGCCTAGCAGCCAAAGACATTCGAATGGAAGCACCGATCCCAGGCAAAAGTACGATTGGGATTGAAGTGCCGAACGCCAATAGCCGGCCGGTATTCATTCGCGAAATTTTGCAAAGTGAAGCGTTTCGAATGAATCCTTCCCCGCTCACAGTAGCGCTTGGGCTTGACTTATCCGGTGCGCCTGTTGTGACGGATTTAAAGAAAATGCCGCACGGATTAATCGCCGGAGCGACCGGATCGGGAAAAAGCGTCTGCATTAATGCGATGCTCGTCAGCTTGCTTTATAAAGCAGCGCCGCACGAAGTCAAATTGTTATTGATTGATCCGAAAATGGTCGAATTGGCTCCATATAATCATATTCCGCACTTAGTAAGTCCAGTCATTACGGATGCGAAAGCGGCAACAGGGGCCTTAAAATGGGCCGTCGAGGAAATGGAGCGGCGGTATGAACTGTTTGTCCACGCCGGAGTGCGCGATATTCAAAAATATAATGAGCTCGTGAAAAAAGAGGAAACACCGGAGCATTATTTGCCTTATATTGTGATCGTTATTGATGAATTAGCTGATTTAATGATGGTCGCGCCGGCAGATGTGGAAGAGGCGATTTGCCGAATCGCACAAAAAGCAAGGGCATGCGGCATTCATTTAATTGTGGCGACGCAACGGCCGTCGGTCGATGTTATTACCGGTTTAATTAAAGCGAACATTCCAACGCGCATCGCTTTTTCTGTTTCATCGCAAGTCGATTCGCGAACGATTATCGACACAAACGGGGCGGAAAAGTTGCTCGGGAGAGGCGATATGCTGTTTTTAGAAAACGGCACATCGAAAACGGTGCGCGTCCAAGGAAATTTTGTTTCCGATGAAGAAATTGAGCGTGTCGTCGCGCATGTGAGAGAGCAAATGCCACCGGCTTATTTGTTTGAGCAGGAAGACTTTTTAAAGCAAAGTGCGCTGGCGAATGACGGCGATGAACTGTTTTATGAAGCGTGCGAATTTGTCGTGCAGCAAGGAGGCGCCTCGACGTCGAGCTTGCAGCGGCGTTTCCGCATCGGCTATAATCGGGCAGCGCGGCTTATCGAAATGATGGAGGAACAAGGCATTATTTCTGAAGCCCGCGGCAGTAAACCGCGCGATGTATTGATTACCGAAGAAGAACTAGTACAACTGCAAGAAAATAGTACGCTTTAAATGAAAAAATGTGGTATTCTTAAAAACAACAAAGTGGGGATGAAAGACATTGATAGGCGAGGGAGCAGAGAATATGAAGGAAATTGAGTTGAAGCTGCAAGGAAAAATTAAGCGGTTAACGAATAAAACGTTTAAATTTGACGAACGTATTCGCGACGGATGGTTTTCTGCGGTATATTTTTTAAAGACGCGAGAAATTGTGCGCGAATTTTGTCCAAACAACATTGTCACGATGCAATTTTTCCAAAAAGAGCATGCGGTGTTATGTGGTACGGACGAAGTGATTGCGCTTGTGAAAACATTTGCGGACGAACCAGAAAAGCTCGAAATTTATTCGTTGAAAGACGGCGATAAAATTAGCCCGTTTGAAACGGTGTTGACGATTACAGGACCTTATCAAAACTTTGGTTATTTAGAAGGCATTATTGACGGCATTTTAGCGCGCCGGACGTCGGTGGCGACGAACGTCTATAACGTTGTGAAAGCAGCGGCACTATCTGGCGTGCAAAAACCGATTATTTTTATGGGTGACCGCGATGACCATTATACGCAACAAGCCGGAGACGGATATGCGGCGTTCATCGGCGGCTCAACGGCACAAGCGACCCATGCGATGAACGAATGGTGGGGTAAGCAAGGCATGGGAACGATGCCGCATGCGCTCATTCAACTGTTTGATGGCGATGTGGTGGCGGCAGCGAAAGCGTACTATGCGAAATATCCAGAAGACGATTTAATCGTGCTTGTTGATTATAACAACGACTGTATTACCGACGCGCTTCGAGTAGCGCGCGAATTTGGCGACAAATTGAAAGGGGTGCGCGTCGATACATCAAGGACGATGATCGACCAATATTTTATTCGCCATCCGGAAGTGCTCGGAACGTTCGATCCGCGCGGCGTGAATCCTCCGCTTATTTTCGCCTTGCGCGAGGCGCTCGACCGCGAAGGCTTCCACCATGTCAAAATTGTGGTGAGCGGCGGCTTTAACGAGCAACGCATCATTGAATTTGAAAAACAAGGAGTGCCGGTCGATATGTACGGGGTCGGAAGCAGCTTGTTAAAAATTCATATCGGCTTCACAGGGGATAACGTCTTGCTTAATGGCAAACATCAAGCAAAAGCAGGACGCCGATACCGGCCGAATCCACGACTAGAAAAAGTGGACTAATCGGAAATACAATTTCAATTTGCGGGAAAACTGATAGAGATATCAGTTTTCTTTTTTCCACATAGTCGTGAACGAAAAACAATGATATAATGATGAAATGTGAGAATACATATGGAAATGGCAAATTTGCATCGATGTCATATACTGTGTTACAGAAGAAGCGTCAAAAAAGGGGCTTCTACGTACGAGGACTCTCCAGTACTAGCCCCACAGATAGACGATTGTTGGAGGTCTTGCTATGACTGTTTACCATTTCGTAGGCATTAAAGGAACAGGAATGAGCGCATTAGCACAAATTCTTCATGATATGAACTATACAGTTCAAGGGTCTGATGTGGAAAAGCACTTTTTTACGGAAAAAGCGTTAAACGAGCGGGGAATTCCCATTTTTCCGTTTCGCAAGGAAAATATTCGACCGGGCTTGACGGTAATTGCCGGGAATGCGTTTCCCGATACACATGAAGAAATTCAAGCAGCGCATGAACTAGGGGTTCCAGTCATCCGCTACCATCGCTTTTTAGGGGAATTTTTGCAAAAATTCACGAGCATTGCGGTGACAGGAGCGCACGGAAAAACATCGACGACGGGGCTTTTAGCACATGTGATGCAAGGGGCGAAACCGACGTCGTACTTAATTGGCGATGGCACGGGAAAAGGAGTCGAAGGTAGCCAATATTTTGTATTTGAGGCGTGTGAATATCGCCGTCACTTTTTATCGTATTTTCCGGATTATGCGATTATGACGAATATTGATTTTGACCATCCTGATTATTTTGCCAATATTGAAGACGTGTTTGCGGCGTTTCAAGAGATGGCGTTGCAAGTGAAAAAAGGGATTATTGCTTGCGGCGATGACGAGTATTTGCAAAAAATTCAAGCGAAAGTGCCGGTATTGTTTTACGGATTGGGTGACGACAACGATTTCCAGGCACGCAATATCGTGAAAACGACGGAAGGAACGTCGTTTGATGTGTTTGTGCGCAATACGTTTTTTGCGTCGTTTGAAATTCCGCGCTTTGGCGACCATAATGTGTTAAATGCGCTGGCGGTTATTGCGCTTTGCCATTATGAAGAGATAGATGTTCACATTATTCAAGAGCGGCTGAAAACGTTCCAAGGAGTGAAGCGCCGCTTTAGCGAAAAGCAAATCGGGGATCAAATTTTAATTGATGATTATGCGCATCATCCGCGCGAGATTGTCGCGACAATTGAAGCGGCGAGACAAAAATATCCAGATCGAGAAATTGTCGCGATTTTCCAACCACATACGTATACGCGGACGCAAACGTTTTTGCAAGAATTTGCGGAAAGTTTGCAGCGGGCGGATCACGTGTACTTATGCGACATTTTCGGTTCTGCGCGTGAGCATCACGGCAAGCTATCCATTCACGACTTGCAGGCGAAAATTCCGCAAGCTCGCCTCGTGGAAGAAAACGATACATCGGTATTGAAACAACATCCGCATGCGGTGTTAGTATTTATGGGAGCAGGCGACATTCAAAAATTCCAAGAAGCATACGAACAAATTGTCCACTCGTAACACCAAGGCTACTCCTTGGTGTTTTTTGTGAACATGTTCATCTCACAAAAAACGCCAGCCCTTTTTAGGCCGGCGTTTGCATCATTTTAAGTTTTCTGGATTGAGCGGTTCAAGTTCCGGAATGACGAAGCGGCCGTCTTTGCGGATGAGCACACCGTCGAAATAAATTTCACCACCGCCGTACTCTGGACGTTGAATCATGACCATGTCCCAATGAATGTTCGAATGGTTGCCGTTATACGCTTCGTCGTAACATTGTCCTGGCGTGAAATGGAAGCTTCCGTCAATTTTTTCGTCGAACAAAATGTCTTGCATCGGATGTTGAATGTACGGGTTGACGCCGATCGCGAACTCGCCAATGTAACGCGCTCCTTCATCCGTATCAAAAATTTTGTTAATGCGCTCCGTATCGTTGGCGGTCGCTTTGATAATTTTCCCGTCTTTAAAGGTTAGTTGGACGTTTTCAAACGTAAACCCATGGTACGGCGATGGCGTGTTAAAGGAAATCGTGCCGTTGACGGAATCGCGCACTGGAGCGGTATACACTTCACCGTCTGGAATGTTCATTTGCCCAGAGCATTTAATCGCTGGAATGCCTTTAATCGAGAACGTCAAATCCGTTCCCGGACCAGTAATGCGCACTTGATCGGTTTTTTCCATTAAGGTGACGAGCGCGTCCATCGCTTTATCCATTTTGCTGTAATCAAGGTTGCATACGTTAAAATAAAAGTCTTCAAACGCTTCTGTGCTCATTTTTGCAAGCTGCGCCATGGACGGATTCGGATAACGAAGCACAACCCATTTTGTTTTCGGCACGCGAATGTCGCGGTGCACTTTTTGCATAATCGTTCGGCCATGAAGCTTCATTTTTTCGTCTGGAACATCGGCTAATTCGTTAATATTGTCGCCTGAGCGCAAGCCGATATACGCATCCATTTGCGCCATGACGTTCGCTTCGAATTCCGCCATCATGGCGAACTGTTCTTCTTGCGCGCCGAGAAGAAGGGCGCGGTCGACTTGCTGGTCTTTTAACAACACGAACGGAAAGCCTCCAGCGGCGTACGCCTCCCGAACGAGGGCGATCACGAGTTCACGCTGCAGCCCGAAGTTTTCGATTAATACTTTTTCGCCTTTTTGCAGGCGGATGGAATAATGAATTAACGTTTTCGCTAATTGTTCAATGCGCGGATCTTTCATCTATGTTTCCTCCTATTGGTTATGTACAAGCTTATTGTAACCGATTTCGTTTGATTTGTTGAATGAAATGTTTTTGCAGGAATTTGTCGAGCGCATGTCGAATGATAGGGTAGATTAGAATGTTACATCAAGGAGGAAAAGGCGTGAAAATCATTTTGTATTTAAGCGTGGCCTTGATTGCGGTTGCCTTTTTTATTTTAGTCATCTATTTAATTAAAACATTAAAAACCGTGCAAGGCACGCTGCAAAGCTTGACGAAAACGATTGAAGGGATGGAAAAACAAATTCAAGACATCGGCACGGAAACGGCACAGCTGCTTCATAAAACGAACGCGGTTGCCGATGATGTGCAAAAAAAAGTAGAAAGTTTAAACGTGCTGTTTGAAGCGGTCAAGCAAGTTGGCTCGACGGTGCAAACGTTTAACGACGCATTAGCGAAAAAATGGACTGCGAACGAACAAAAATTCATCCAAGCGATCCAATGGGGCAATGCTTTTTTTGAAATATGGGGAAAATGGAAAGAGAAAAAGAAAAGAAAAGCGAAGGAAGGTGTGGAAGATGGGAAAAAATAATGGCGGATTTTTATTCGGAGCGATTGTTGGCGGCGTTGTTGGAGCGGCGACAGCGATCTTTTTGACGAGTGAGAAAGGGAAAAAGTGGCTGGCAGAGCTTAATGAAAACGAAGCATTGGAACCGATCAAGGAAACAGCGAACGAGTGGCTAGAAATCGCAAGAGAAAAAACGAAAGAAGTCGCTAAATTCGTTCCGCTATCGAAAACAGAACAAGACAAACAAGAAGCGCCACAAGAAGAAATCACCTCGATTCCGATTCCGATCGACAACAAAGAAAGTATTGAAAAGCTATTGAAAGAAACGGAAGCAGCGTTTCACGAGGCGGAACAAAAGTTGCACGAGGAGTGAGGCAGATGGTGAAACAAAAATTAGAAACGATTGAACAATTCGAGCAAATAGTAGCTGGGAAACCGCGTTTTTTGCTGGTTAAACATAGTTTGACATGCCCGATTAGCCGCGCAGCTTTTGAGGAATATGAAGCATTTGTAGAAGATCATCCGGAAATGGAGACGTACTATTTATTTGTGCAAGAAGCGCGACCGCTTTCGAATTATATCGCAGAAACGTCGGGCGTCAAGCACGAATCTCCGCAGGCGCTTCTATTTGAAAACGGAGCGGTGGTGTGGCATGCGTCGCATTGGAATATTACGTATGAAGCGTTAAAACAACAAGCAGGCTGAACCGACAAATGGTTCAGCCTTTTTGCACGGCATTTTCCCAGACAATTTCTAAATGATCGCCTGGCGCAAGCGGTTCATAAAACGTGACACGTTCGCCGTTTTTTAATAAATGAAACGATGTTCCAGAAGAAGGTACATCGACTTCCACGTAGTTGAAAACATCTTGGAAAATAAAGGATTCTTCTGCTTGCGCAACGATTTCTATCGTTGCCCCGCTTTCGATAACGTCGTCCTCGTTGAGTGGTTGTCCGTTTTTCATTACTTGAACTGCCCGTTTTGTAAGCGTCACGATTTCCCCGTTAAAGCGAACTGGGATGGAATAAGTAAGACGAAGCTGTTTAGCGTCAGCCAACTCTTGAACAGTCGGTGTCTTTTGCGGAATAACTTCAATAACATCCCCATCTTCGAAACTAGCAGACGGTTTGACTTCCATTCGATTTTTATAAAGGGCGCCGGAAAACGGTTTGATTTCTGTCGTGGTCCCGTTGATATGTACCGTATACGGCACAGCGGTTTGCAATAAATGAGAAAGTTGTAATTCTTCTAGCAGCGCCGCAATCGTTTCCGGCATTTTTATATCAATGATGTCACGGTCATGCACCTCGCGATCAAGAGTAGCTGGCTGTCCGTTTTGGTAAACGGTTGCTTTTATTTCACATCTCTCCCCGTTGATCGTGACCGTTTTACGCGGCAGTTCGTCGATTAGCTCTTTGAGCGGAATCGAGGCTTGCTCCCCGTCTTTTCCTTTTTCTACGATAATTTGATCCCCGTTTTGAATCAGAGTGTCTAAAGAAGCCGGCTTTCCGTTTCTCAGCAACAGCGGCGGCTCGCCGTACGTTCCAGGGATGGTGACAAGTTGGCCGTTGACGGTGACAACAAGCGCCATCCCTGGTTTTCCGTACAGTTTATGAATTGGAATGCCCGCCGCAAGCAAGCAGTCGCCAATGGTCAATTGTTTCATGTCGAATAGGCGAATGAGTTGGTCGTTGACATGTACACTAATGTATTGCACTGGATTTTGTTTAGCGGAAATAGCAATGCCAATTGGCGTCACTAACCCAGGACCATACGCTTGCAGCTCTGGCGTCACGTTTAAGTTTTGAATTGCGTCGACGCCGCGGATGGCAACGCGATTTTCTGGCAGTTGAAGTTGATGGGCAAGCCGCTTCGGAAGTTCTGGCGTTAAGCTGCCGCCGCCAACGAGCATGACTGCTTTTGGCGGTTTTCCGCCATTTAATGCGAAAATTTCTTCACTAATTGCCGCTGCAAGACGGTCAATGGCAGGCGAAATCGCCGCAATCATTTCTTCGCGCGGTACGTCGGTTTCAAATCCTAAAATATCGGTAATCGTCACCGTTTCGTTGACGGAAAGTTCGCGTTTCGCTTTTTCCGCAAGCGGAAAATCAAGCAAATACTGATCGGAAATCGCTTCGGTAATTTCATCGCCGGCAATTGGCACCATTCCGTAGGCGACGACAGTGCCGAGGTCGGTAATGGCAATATCGGAAGTGCCTGCCCCGATGTCGACAAGCGCGACGTTTAAGCGGCGCATCGTTGGTGGAATAAGGACGTTAATCGCCGCAATCGGTTCAAGCGTCAACGCTTCCATTTCCAGCTCTGCTCGCTGTAAAGCCGCTAGCAGCGATTCGACGACGATTTTTGGCAAAAACGTCGCAATGACTTCAACCGTTGCCTCTGTTCCTTGTTGGTCAATTAAGCTGCCAATTTCTTGGCCATCGATTATGTAATGGACGACCGAGTAGCCGACACAGTAGTAGTGTTGGCTTTGCTCGTTTTGTTGTGCGGCGAGCATTGCTTGCGCTTGCTGCACGGCGCTTAGTTCTAAATGGGTCACATCTTCTTTCGTCATCATTGGCTTGCCGGCAATGGAAAATGTCGCTTCCGCCCGCACGGTTTTTAACGCTCTTCCTGCTGCGGCGACGGATACTTTTTTTAGCGGGCCATATTTTTGTTCTAATTCGTTTTTCATGTCCATAATGATAGAAGCAACGGCCGGCACATCATGAATTTGTCCATCGAGCATTGCCCGTTCGCGATGTTCTTTGAGTATCATTTCTACTACTTGATAAGTTCCGTTCATTTCTTGTAAAATAACTCCAACAACAGAACGAGTTCCAATGTCGAGGGCAAAAATAGTAGACATCACGTTCACCTTCTTTAGAAAATATCATATGATACTTTATCGCTTAAAAGCGTTTAATTATTAAAGTTTTTTCGTGACAATCGAAATGGTTTGCATTATAATAATGTCTAATTATTAGAAATGTATCATATTTTTCAGCTTTTATAAAGAAAGGATGAGAAAGCATGAGCAATGAAAGATTAGATGAGTTACGAGCAAGGGTCGACGAGGTGAATTTGCAAATTTTGAAGTTGATTAATGAACGGGGGCGGCTTGTTCAAGAAATCGGAAAAATTAAAGAAACGCAAGGAACTTACCGGTACGACCCGGTTCGTGAGCGCAAAATGCTTGATTTAATTCTCGAACATAACGATGGGCCGTTTGAAACGGCGACATTGAAACATATTTTTAAAGAAATTTTTAAAGCAGGGTTAGAATTGCAAGAAGATGACCATCGAAAAGCGCTCCTCGTTTCGCGGAAGAAAAAACCGGAAGATACGATTGTTGATGTGAAAGGCGAAAAAATCGGTGATGGCAAACAATATTTTGTCATGGGACCATGCGCGGTCGAAAGCTACGAGCAAGTAGCGGAAGTTGCCAAAGCAGTGAAAAAGCACGGACTGAAATTATTGCGAGGCGGCGCGTACAAGCCACGAACATCTCCATACGACTTCCAAGGGCTCGGGTTAGAAGGATTGAAAATTTTAAAACGAATCGCGGATGAGTATGAGTTAGCGGTCATTAGCGAAATCGTTACGCCGGCAGATATTGAACTTGCGCTCGACTACATTGACGTCATTCAAATCGGCGCCCGCAACATGCAAAACTTTGAATTATTGAAAGCAGCAGGGCAAGTGAAAAAGCCGGTATTGTTAAAGCGCGGATTGGCGGCGACGATTGAAGAATTTATTAATGCAGCGGAATACATTATGTCGCAAGGAAACGACCAAATCATCCTTTGCGAGCGCGGCATTCGTACGTATGAGCGGGCGACGCGAAATACGCTTGATATTTCGGCAGTGCCAATTTTGAAGAAAGAAACGCACTTACCAGTATTCGTCGATGTGACGCACTCCACTGGACGACGTGACCTATTGCTTCCTTGTGCGAAAGCGGCATTGGCAATCGGTGCAGACGGCGTCATGGCCGAAGTCCATCCAGACCCAGCAGTTGCTTTATCAGATTCTGCGCAACAAATGGACATCGGTCAGTTCAACGAATTCATGGAAGAACTAAAATCGTTCCAACGACAAATGGTAAGAGCCTAACCTCTTCCCCCTCCACTTGTATCATAGGTGGAGGGGGTTTTTATAATGGCGGTGAGGAAATATGTTAGGGTTATTTTACCATGAAGAAAAGGATTGACGTTTTCAAGTGGGAGTTGCCAATATAATAATGTCCGCCGTCGATATTCCGTCGATGGGATATTACTAGCTTATGAGGTGACATCGGGTGAAAAAAAGGAAAAGCTATGCATTTCTTTCGTATGTGCTTGCGTTTACGTTAACCATTTCGACATGGACGCCGTTTGTAAAGGCAGAGGAAGCCTCTTCTTCGTCTGTGACAGAACCTATCCAAGACCACACCGTTTCTCTTCCGAACGAAGTGCAAAAAGAAGAGCCCTT